>NZ_JASLAW010000142.1 GCF_030147005.1 Pseudomonas sp. | reverse complement strand
ATGGGGATAGGAAGGGCAGCATGACCGCCGACGCAACAAGGCCTGCACCCACAATGCCGCCTGCAACGACCGCCGCTTTCTTCGGTGCATACTTTGCCTCAATATCTTTAAGGCTCTTGCGTTGTCGCTGTACGAGCGAAGCGAGGCCGTGGCTGACTTCTTTGATCATGTCATTCGTATCAATGGGGCCTGCGGACGCCAGTTGGCTTGTGTATTTGTTCAGTTCCTCTCGCAGCCAGCGATGCTCGTTATTTGAGATGAGTCGGGCAAGTGTAGTTAGGGGGATATTTGCCAACCAGGATAGGCTGTCATCCTGGACCGCACGGAGTGTCTGCAGTGCTTGTTCAGAAATCACATTTTGTGCCCTAACAAACGCCACCGAAATCCTCTCCTCCGCCCTTCAAACCGCCTACCAATGCGCCGAAGATCCACGCGGCACGCAGTCGCCCGTGATCATGGCCTTGGCTCAATTGATCGAGAACGCGCAAGCCCTGGTGGACGCTGTGCTCGAGCGTGATTTCCCTGCGGCCAATTGACTGCCTGCCTCTGAAACGAAAAAAGCCTGTTGAACGGTGAGTTCAGCAGGCTTTTTTGCGCATGCGGTTCGGTCAGGCAGGCTGTGCCACCAGGGTATTACTGACCTTGCGCCCCAGCACCAGCACCGTCGCAAACCCAAGCCCTACCAATACGGTCGCCAGGCTCAGCAACACCGAGCTGCCCAGCTGGTCGACAATTTGCCCACCAAAGAACGAGCCCAGGGCAATGATCACCTGAAACAGCGCCACAAACAGTGGCATGCCACGCTCTACATCCTTGGGCGCCACGACAAACATCCAGATGCTGGCGCACGCCGGGAAGGCGCCGAAGGCGAAGCCCCAGAGGGCGATCAGCATCGCTGCGCCGGTCATGCCGGTGGCGAAGTAGGGGAACAGCGCGGTGCTGGTGCCGATCATCAGCGCGACCAGCAGCAGGGTGTTGCGTACGCTGCGGTTGGCGGCAAAGCCGGCGAAGATATTGCCGATCACGCCAGCCACGCCATACAGCAGTAGCAGTGAGCCAATCGTCGGGCCGTCAAAGCCTGAACTGTTTTTGAAAAAGGGCGCGACATAGGTGTAGGCGGCAAAATGTGCCAGGCCGATCAGCAGCACGGCGATCAACCCGACCCGGGCTTGTGGGTTGATAAACAAGGCCGGCAGGTCGCGGATCTGAATGGCTTTTTCCGGGGTGAGGCGGGGCAGCAGGAAGACCTGCGCCAGCAGCACCGGAATGCCCACCAGTGCGGTGACCAGGAAGGTCATGCGCCAGCCCATCAGGCCGCTGAGCCAGGTGCCTACCGGCACGCCCAATACGGTGGCCAGGGTCACGCCCATCATGATGATCGATGTGGCTTTCGCAACGCCCACGCCCTTGGGCGCCAGCCGTCCGCTGAGGGCAATGGCCGTTGCCCAGAAGCCACCAATGCTGATGCCGAGCAATACGCGCCCGAACAGCAGCAGGCTGAAGTCGTTGGCGAAGGCCACTACCGAGTTGGCGATGATCATCACCAGTGTCAGGCCGATCAGCAGATAGCGACGGTCCATGGCGCCGATGCTGACCGACAGAAACGGCGCGGCGAGTGCGGCCATGATGCCGGGCAGGGTCACCATCAGGCCGGCGTGGCCGGCGCTGATGCCCAGGTCGCCGGCGACGTCGTTGAGCACGCCCACCGGCAGAAACTCGCTGGTCACCAGGGCAAAAGCGCCCACGGCGACCGAGAGAATCGCCAGCCACTGCTGTTTGACGCTCTGTTGATTATGTTCGGGAAGGCCGCTAGGGGCCTGGCTCGCGCTTGGCATGAGATTGGGTTTCCGGGAGGCGTTTCGCCTGAAGCCAGGCGAGGGAGAGAATTTGGAGGGGATTATAGGAATCAGTGTCGGCGATCGGGCAGGCGCTCGTTTCGATAGTAATCATCAGTGCTATCGATGTAACGAGCAGCCCGCTTGTTCAATCAGAGAAATGCCATTGGTTTTCGGCGATTTGCACGCTCAAGGTTGGTTTGCCAGCCATCGCTGGTGAAGCCTGCCGGCGACTTCCATTCTGGCGATCACCAGCACAATGCCGATCATTGCACCCATCGACAACAAAACGAACCAGAACAGTAACGCGCGATGTTCACTCAAACCCTCACGCACATATTGGCTGTAGGTCTTGTCGAGGAAGAACGAGCAAATGATGTCGAGCTTCTCCTCGGGCAAACCGGGAAGCACATAGCTGCGCAGCGATTCGGAAGAGCGGCATTGCTCCACGGTGAGGCGCTTGTCCGCCCACAGCCCGAATTTGACGCCATCCTGCGACAGATAGAATGACGGCGCGTCCGGGGCATTCTTCAAGGACACCATTAAAAATCTGGACTCGCTCAGGGGCAGTGCAACGGCTACCCCGATCAACAAGATCAAGGCCAGGATAAACAGCGCGTTGGTGCGCCAGCGTGAGAATCTGCGGGTAATGAAGCTCAACGCGGCGAAGTTGCTCCAATCGATGTAGTGCTTCACGCGCCCGAAATCACGAGGAGGGAAGCCATTTTCGTACATCCAGGCTTCCGCCAGGTCGGCTTCGCGCAGGGTGGTGGCCGGGACGTTGAACTCGTAGCGGAAATACTCAAGCTCGCGCAGGTCCTTGCGCATCCGTTCGAACCGCTCGGTTTCAAAGTGCGGTTGGCCGCCGAAAAAGCGCCATACCCAGTCACGCAGGAACAGCAGCGAGCCAGAGCGCCGATAGATAAAAATCAGCAACCACACAATGGCAATGGCGGTGACAATGCTGCCGAATGCCGCAATGTTTTCAACGTACCACGTCAGCGGTGTGCTTTTAACGATAGGGTCTGCCATGCCTGGCTCCTTAAGTCATTGAGTCGAATGCGCGATTCTAGTTAACCCGACGTACAGACGTCTTTGCTTCACAAAAAACAGGAAGCAGCTGACTCATCACTGGGAATTGAACACGTGTGCAGTTGGCGTATTTCCGATATGGCTCATTCATAGCTTCCGGCCACCGCTCGTACGATAATGCCCCTCATATCGACCACTCTGGCTTCCCTCCCGTGATCATCAACTTCGACCTCAACGACCTCCAAGCCTTTCGCGCCGTGGTAGACAAAGGCAGTTTTCGTGGCGCCGCCGAGGCCATCCGAATCTCGCAACCGGCTTTGAGCCGGCGCATCGAAAAGCTTGAATCCGCCCTCGACGTGAAGCTGTTCGAACGCACCACGCGGCGGGTCAGCCTGACCATGGTCGGCCGTGCATTCCTGCCTCAGGTGGAGCGCATGCTCGACGACCTCGACATCGCGCTGATGGGCATCAGCAATGTCGCGTCCACGCGCATGGGCAATGTCACCATCGCCTGTGTGCCGTCCACCGCGTATTACTTCATGCCCCACGTCATCTCCGAATTCCACAAGCTGTATCCGAAGATTCGCCTGCGTGTGCTGGATGCCAGTGCTGGTGAAGTGTGCAATGCGGTGGAAAGTGGCGAGGCGGATTTTGGCGTGAGCTTCAGCGGCAGCCTGGCCGATGAAGTGGAGTTCGAGTTGTTGTTGCAGGAGCGCTATGTGCTGGCCTGTCGTCGTGACCATCCGCTGGCGGCGCGTGAGAGTGTGACGTGGACCGAAGCCTACGAGCATGACTACATCACGGTGGACAAAACCTCGGGCAACCGCTTCCTGCTGGACCAGGCCCTGCGCGGTGTGCGCGTGAAAAAGCCGAGTATCTGCGAAACCCACCACGTGACCACGATGATCGGGTTGGTGGAGGCGGGGTTGGGCGTGGCGATGGTGCCGTCGATTGCGATGCCGGCGTGTGAGCACCCGATTCTGGTGAGTGTGCCGCTGGTGGAGCCGCAGGTGATGCGCAATGTGGGCTTGATCAAGCGCCGCGGGCGGACATTGCCGCCGGCGGCGCTGGAGTTGGAGCGGTTGGTGCGAGAGATGCCGTTTCGGTCAGCGTGACACCGAGTCCAGGCCGGTGGATTGCACCACCGGTTGAGCTTCGGGCGACGCCATGAATTGCAGCAGCGCCTTGGCCTCGTCCTTGTGTTCGGCGTTTACCGGAATGCCCGCCGCAAAACGCGTCACGGACTGCACGTTTTCCGGGATCTTGCCGACAAAAGTCACGCCCTTGACCGGCAACAATTCCGACACCTGCTGCAAGCCCACTTCGTAGTCACCCTTGGCCACCTGTTCGCCCACCGGCGCGCGTTCGATCATGGTGCCCTTGGCCGGCATGCCGAGTTTTTTGAACAGCTCCTTCTCGACATACACACCGCTGGCGCTGTCCGAATACGCCACCGACTTGGCCTTGCTCAGCACGGCCTTGAGTTCATCATCGGTGTCGATCTGAGGTTTGACCGCACCTTCTTTCACCACCAGCCCAATCCGCGAATCCGCCAGTTCCACGCGGGAAGCGGGGTCGACCTTGCCTTGCTTGATCAGCTCATCCAGGGCGTAGCCGACCATGATCACTACATCGGCGTGTTCGCCGCGGGCCAGGCGGTTGGGAATCGCTTCCGGCGCCTTGCCCATGGACGGGCCGAGGATAGTGTCGAGGGTGTCACCGCTGTGCTTGGCGTATTGCGGGCCGAGCAATTTGTAGGCGGCGGTGAAGCCGCCGGAAGTCATCACCTTGAGTTCTTCAGCCTGGGCAGACAGCGCCAGGGCGCCAAGAACCAAGGCGGTGAGCGTTTTGAAGAGCGGCTTCATTGCACGGCCCCCTGCATGACCTGGCCACGGGTATTGGCGCGGCGATACAGCGCCAGGGTAGAACACAGTGCACACAGCGCCGCGAACATCATCCAGTAGGCTGGCGACGCCTTGTCTCCGGTTATGTGAATGAACCAGGTGGAGATCGCCGGCGTGAAGCCACCGAAAACTGCGGTCGCCAGGCTGTAGGCGAGGGAGAAGCCCGCAACGCGCACTTCTACCGGCATGATTTCAGTCAGCGCCGGGATCATGGCGCCGTTGTACAGGCCGTAAAGGAAGGAGAACCACAGCAGGGTTTCCAGCATGTGCGCAAAGCTTGGCGCGTTGACCACGTAGGACAACGCTGGATAAGCGGTGAGAACGGTCAGCACGGTCATGGCGATCAGCACCGGCTTGCGGCCAAAGCGGTCGCTCAGGATGCCGCCGATGGGCAACCAGACAAAGTTCGACACCGCGACCAGCAATGTCACCAGCAGCGCGTCGGACGTGCTCAGTTGCAGCACGGTCTTGCCGAAGGTCGGTGCGTACACGGTGATCAGGTAGAACGCGGTGGTGGTCATGGCCACCATCAGCATGCCGCCAATCACTACGGTCCAGTTTTTCACCAGGGTCGCCATCACTTCACGCATGGTCGGGCGGTGCTTGCGCTTGGCGAACTCTTCGGTTTCCTGCAGGTTACGCCGCAGCACAAAGATAAACGGAATGATCACGCAACCGACGGCGAACGGAATGCGCCAGCCCCAATCGGCCACCACGGCCGGCTCCATCCATACGTTCAAGCCGTAGCCCAACGCGGCGGCGACCACGATGGAGATCTGCTGGCTGCCCGACTGCCAGCTGGTATAGAAGCCCTTGCGGCCCGGGGTGGCCATCTCGGACAGGTACACCGACACACCGCCCAATTCCGCACCGGCCGAGAAGCCCTGCAACAGACGACCCAGCAGCACCAGCAGCGGTGCCCACAGGCCAATGGTGTGATAACCGGGCACCAGCACAATCAGCAGCGTGCCGCTGGCCATGATCGCCAGGGTCACGATCAAACCTTTGCGGCGACCCACATCATCGATATAGGCACCCAGAATGATCGCGCCCAAGGGCCGCATCAGGAAGCCTGCACCGAATACGGCAAAGGTCATCATTAATGATGCAAATTCATTGGCGGCGGGGAAGAAGGCGGCAGCAATGTAGGTGGCGTAGAAGCCGAACAGAAAGAAGTCGAACTGTTCGAGGAAGTTGCCCGAAGTAACGCGCAGTACGGCGCCTACTTTCGAAGGGGCAGCCGCAGGCCGGGAAGGGCTAGTCATGGTTTTGTGTCTCCAGCGTTCTTTTTAAAGTGCTTGTTTCGCTTAAGACTTGGGATAGTGGCTGACACATTTAGAAATGATAAGTGACAAATTTGGATGGATTGATGCGTGTTGGCTATCAATCAAGGCGCCAGCGTAAAGTCTCGCCTTGTTCTATCCTTGCAGATGTGTCCAATTCTTACGCAGGGGAGGTGGCTATGGGCAATGAACCCAAACAGCATAACGAGCCGCAGAACGAGCAAGCTCGGCAACGGCACGAGGAAGAAAAACCGCAAACCTGGAAGCATCCGGACGACGGCACGGAGCTTTCCGAGCGGGATCAGGAATTTCCTTTGAAACCTTGATTTCAGGCCCCATGCGATTCAACTGTGGGAGTGGGCAAGCCCTAGTGCCGGTCAGTTAAGCGCTAAAGCAGAAAAACCTGCGACCTGTGGCGAGGGAGCTTGCTCCCGTTGGGGCGCGAAGCGGCCCCAAAAATGGGACTGCTACGCAGTCCAGCGGGAGCAAGCTCCCTCGCCACAGGGACCGGT
>NZ_JASLAW010000108.1 GCF_030147005.1 Pseudomonas sp. | reverse complement strand
GACACACAGACGCGGGATGGAGCAGTCTGGTAGCTCGTCGGGCTCATAACCCGAAGGTCGTCGGTTCAAATCCGGCTCCCGCAACCAAACATCAAAAAAGGCTACTCGAAAGAGTGGCCTTTTTTGTATCCGGTGAAAAAGTTCTTCTGAAACAATGGTATGGCATCTTTCATGAAACCGTAGACGGTTTGTAGAGTCCATCTCATTGCACGCTATGCTCACTGTCTCAAGCGCTATCCTCTACGACCAATGGCCGCAGTCGCCGCACCCGGTGATCCGCGTTAATATTTGTAATTATTTTGTCCATAGGGATTGGTAACTTGGCTGGATACCCCCATCCTGTCGCGCACAATCCACGAGGTGATTGATGCGCGCCAACTCGTCTGAACCAAAAGACACTGTCACAGCGGAACAACCGATCACTCCCACCCGTTTGCGTTGGTTGGATCTGTTGAGCAAATACCGCCAGCCCATCGGCTTGGCCGTGACCTTGCTGCTGTTTGCAATTGCCCTGATCGCCTGCCGACACTTGCTGTTGGAACTGGATCTGTACGCCCTCCACGACTCGATCCTGGAAGTCCCCAAGCCCGCCCTGCTCGGCGCGTTTGCGGCGGCGGTCGCAGGCTTCGTCATCCTGTTGGGCTATGAATTCTCCGGCGCGCGTTATGCCGGGGTGAAACTGCCCGCCAAGACCCTGGCACTGGGCGGCTTCACGGCCTTTGCCATCGGTAACGCCATCGGCTTGTCGATGCTCTCGGGCGGTTCGGTGCGCTACCGTTTATATGCACGGCATGGCATTGGCGCTTCGGAAGTCGCCCATATGACCGTGTTCGCCAGCCTGGCCCTGGGTTGCGCCCTGCCGCCACTGGCTGCATTGGCAACCCTGAGCAACTTGCCGGCGGCCTCCACTTACCTGCATTTACCGCAAAGCCTGTTGGGCGGTATCGCCGGCGCCGTGCTGTTATTGTCGGTCGCGTTGTGCATCGGCATCTATCGCCGACGCCTGCCGGAACAGCCCTACCCGGATAACCTGCTGGTCAGGGCCGGGCGTCGTACCCTGCGCCTGCCTGGCCGTCGCTTGACGTTCCTGCAACTGATCATCACCGCACTGGACGTCGCCGCCGCAGCTGCCGTCCTTTATATGCTGCTGCCGGAAGCACCGCCCTTCGGCCCGTTCCTGTTGGTGTACCTGCTGGCCCTGGCCGCCGGCGTGCTCAGCCATGTACCCGGTGGCGTGGGGGTTTTCGAAGCGATCCTGCTGGCCGCCTTCGCCGACAAACTCGGCGCTGCGCCACTGGCCGCCGCCCTGCTGCTGTACCGGATGATCTACGTGGTGTTGCCGCTGTTGATCGCCTGTATCTTCCTGCTGGTCAACGAAGCCCAGCGCCTGTTCCAGACTCAGCAAAGCCTGCGCGTTGCCTCCGGCCTCGCAGCACCGGTGTTGGCCGTACTGGTTTTTTTGTCCGGCGTGGTCCTGCTGTTTTCCGGCGCCACGCCGGAGATCGATTCACGCCTGGAAAACATCGGCTTCCTGATTCCCCACCGCCTGATTGACGCTTCGCACTTCGGCGCCAGCCTGATCGGCGTGCTGTGCCTGTTGCTCGCCCAGGGCTTGCGTCGACGCTTGTCGGCCGCCTGGATGCTGACCATGATTCTGCTGCTGGTCGGCGCCCTGCTTTCGCTGCTCAAGGGTTTCGACTGGGAAGAAGCCAGCCTGATGACCATGACCGCCGTGCTGCTGGCGATCTTTCGACGCTCGTTCTACCGTGCCAGCCGTTTGACCGAACTGCCCTTCTCGCCGCTGTACCTTGTGGCCAGCGTCTGTGTGCTGGGCGCGTCGATCTGGCTGCTGCTGTTCGCCTATCAGGACGTCCCCTACAGCCATCAACTCTGGTGGCAGTTCACCCTTGATGCCAACGCCCCGCGCGGTTTGCGTTCTTTGCTGGGTGCCGCCGTGTTGCTGGTGATCGTGTCGCTGACCTGGCTGCTGCGTACCGCGCGCCCGGTCATCCATCTGCCGACCCCGGAAGAACTCGAGCGCGCCTCCAAAATCCTGATGGCCTCCTCGCAACCCGACGGCGGCCTGGCGCTGACCGGCGACAAGGCGTTGCTGTTCCACCCCAACGACGAGGCCTTCCTGATGTACGCCCGTCGCGGGCGCAGCCTGGTGGCCCTGTATGATCCGATCGGCCCGACCCAACCTCGCGCCGAGATGATCTGGCAGTTCCGCGACCTGTGCGACATTCACCACGCACGGCCGGTGTTCTATCAAGTGCGTGCGGAGAACCTGCCGTACTACATGGACATTGGACTCACCGCGATCAAGCTGGGCGAAGAAGCCCGCGTCGACCTGAAACGCTTTGATCTGGAAGCCAAGGGCAAAGAGATGAAGGATTTGCGCTACACCTGGAACCGTGGCACCCGGGACGGCCTGTCCCTGGAGATCTGCGAAGCGGGCACGGCGCCGATGGATGAATTAAAAGTTATCTCGGACGCCTGGCTTACCGGTAAGAATGTGCGCGAAAAAGGCTTCTCCCTGGGCCGCTTCAGCGATGACTACCTCAAGCACTTCCGTATCGCGATCATTCGCTTCGAAGGGCGCCCGGTGGCCTTCGCCAACCTGCTCGAGACGTACAACCATGACCTGGCCAGTCTCGACTTGATGCGCGCCCACCCGGACGCGCCGAAGCTGACCATGGAATTCATGATGGTCGGCCTGATTCAACATTATAAGAACCACGGCTACGCTCGCTTCAGCCTCGGCATGGTGCCGTTGTCGGGCCTGCAGCCGCGACGCGGCGCGCCACTGACCCAACGCTTGGGCTCGATGGTGTTCCGCCGTGGCGAGCAACTGTATAACTTTCAAGGTTTACGCCGCTTCAAAGACAAGTTCCAGCCTGACTGGGAACCCCGTTACATGGCCGTGCCCGCAGGACTTGATCCGCTGGTGGCATTGGCCGATACCGCCGCCCTGATCGCGGGCGGCTTGACTGGATTGGTGAAACGCTGATGATTCGACGCTCCTGGCGGTATGTATTGGCCTTTGTAGTGCTGCTCGCGCTGATCCTCGGCGGCGGCTATTGGTACTGGAACCGCCCTGCCCCACAGCCGACCCTGGAGCAATTGCCCCAGGCCGATGGTTCGACGATGACCCGCGTCACCCCGGCCGGCACGGCGAAAACCCGCGTGGTGGTGGCCGTGATGGCCGACGAAACCCTCACCGACAGCCAGCTGATCGCCCTCAGCCAGGGTGGCTCGGCGCAGATCGTTCAGGTGGTCCTGCCCAAGGATGACTGCAAACTGCAGGAGCAGGCGCTGCAAAGCGCCCTGGCCCAGCTTAAAGGCTCGGCGACCCTGGTCAGCGGCATCGGCCCTGGCGCGGCGCTCGCCTGGCGCTGGCTGGCCACACAGAACGACGACAAGGCCAACGCCATCTCCGTCGGCTTCGCGCTGAAACAGGAAGGCTGCAACGACCCGCTACCGAAAACCGCCGCCCACGGCAGTTGGCTGGTGGCATGGAACGACAACCCTGACGATGAAAGCGCCAGTTTCGTACGCGACACACCGCGTGCCACCACCAGCATCAGCGACTACGACATTCATTACCCGCAAGTACTGAACAACGAGCTGCGCAAGCAATTGGTGGGCTCGGACAACGGTGGCCTGGCGATTCCGGTGGTCGAAGTGCCGGCCGGTCAGGCCAAGGACACCGTGACCCTGTTCCTCTCCGGTGACGGCGGCTGGCGTGACCTGGACCGCGACGTGGCCGGCGAGATGGCGAAGATCGGCTACCCGGTGGTGGGCATCGACACCCTGCGCTACTACTGGCAACACAAAACCCCGGAACAAAGCGCCAAGGACCTGAGCGAGCTGATGCAACACTATCGGCAAAAATGGGGCACCAAACGCTTCGTGTTGACCGGTTATTCATTCGGTGCCGACGTACTGCCGGCCATCTACAACCGTATGCCGGAAAACGAACAGCAGCGGGTCGACGCAATCATCCTGCTGGCCTTCGCCCGCACCGGCAGCTTTGAGATCGAAGTGGAAGGCTGGCTGGGCAACGCCGGCAAGGAAGCCGCGACCGGCCCGGAAATGGCCAAGCTGCCGCCGGACAAGGTGGTGTGCATCTACGGCGCCGAGGAAGTCGACGAGAGCGGCTGTACCGACAAGACCGCCGTGGGCGAAGCCATGAAGCTGCCGGGTGGGCATCACTTCGACGAGAACTACCCGGCGCTGGCCAAGCGCTTGGTGGACATCATCGTCAAGCACCAGGCCAAGGCCGAGTAACTCCAGGCTGTACGCAATGCCAATGTGGGAGCGGGCTTGCTCGCGAATACGGAGTGTCAGTCACTACTGCTGTGACTGATCACCGCTTTCGCGAG
>NZ_JASLAW010000057.1 GCF_030147005.1 Pseudomonas sp. | reverse complement strand
TCAGTTGTTAAAGAGCGGTTGGTTAAGAGCTATTCGTCTCAACCGAGGCGCGCATTCTACAGCAGCCTCATTTGCTGTCAAGCAGTTATTTTCAGAAGCTTTCGAAGATTTCTTCAACAACTTCAACCACTTGCGCTTGCGATCTCTCGTAAGCGGGAGGCGAATTCTACAGATTCCCACAGGTGCGTCAAGCACTTAAACCAAAAAAATGGGAACTCCCTTCTCTCTCGTCTTTCTTCTATATAAATAAGCAGGCAAGAACGATCAGAAGGGTTGGCTCACAGGCCAACGAGCCAAACACAAACGCATCTTTCGGTAGCTATGGGAAGGCAAGGGAGCGCCGGTCTTTGTATCGGCGAACGCCAACAAGTAAGAGGATGGTGTCCCAGGGCCGGTTCGAACGGCCAACCTTCCCCTTAGGAGGGGGATGCTCTATCCAATTGAGCTACTGGGACAAATCGCAATCATCGAGGCAAAGGCTCAACGACGGACGGCGTGCATGTTAACGGTCAAGGTAGTTTTTGTCATGTCATCCGTTGGATTTTTGATCGTAGGCTAATCCTGCTAAGACTATCCAGACGCACCCCAGTAAACCCAAGCGTCCTATGGCATCGTGCAGATTGCACTCCAACAAAGTGCCATCATTGCAAATTGCAATGCTTCACAACCCTGATCGGTGCTCAAGTTATTGATTATCTTGGATTAATAGGTTGGCACGGGAGCTGCAATAGTCTCCTACAAAACCATTTGGCTAAGGCACACGGAGAAGCGACCATGAACAGCGCCCTACTACTCGCCCTCAACATAGTGGCACTGACCGCGCTGGCAACCTTTCATTTCCAGCCAGCCAACATGGAAGACTCAGCCCAGATCAATCAGCCAGTCCCGCACCATCTCCAGCAACGTCCGCAGCTGGCTGTGATGACGGCTGATGCTCAATCGCCTATTCGTTTGGCCCAAGGCACCGAGGCCGCCCCAGTATCCGAACATTGGGTTTTCTGAGAGCGCTACTCATGTCCAAACCAGCATGGCTATTTCTATGCCTGACGCTCCTCACTGCCTTATTGGGCTTAAATGAGGATATGCAAGGAAGCGCAACCCTGGCATTCATCGCCAGCGCGGTCTTCGGTTGCCTGCTCGTACTGGCGCTGGCTGTCGGTCGTCGCATCAAATTCGACCCCGTGCTGCGCTAACCTCCCCCCGACCTTACGTCGCCTCGCACTAGTAAATCAGCAAACTGCCACTACTCTTAGACATATGGGCAAAAGGCCATGCCGCATAGGGCGTGCGCTCTTCAATCCGATGCTGGACCAAGCTTGCGTATAGATCAGGAAGACCAGCTCACACGCGAAAATTTTCCAACCAGTCCGCAAAAATGCAAATCAGTGCTGGCATAAAGCCTTTAGTCGGTTCAATATTTGTCACAGAATTGACGCCAAGGAAATGTCAAATCTGAGGCATGATGCGGCCTCTTTGCAATTCGGGTTGAACTTTGGTCGTGAGCCTTGTCTTAACACTCATCTTGCGGCCAATTCCAAAAACCGCTCCCCTGAACTAACCGGTTAAATATATGCGCCCATTGAAACAGGCAATCTATTCCAGCCGTACGGCTGACAAGTTCGTCGTACGTCTGCCAGACGGAATGCGGGAACGCATTGCCGAGGTGGCTCGCAATCATCACCGCAGCATGAACTCCGAAATCATCGCTCGCCTGGAACAGAGCCTTATTCAGGAAGGTGCCTTGGGTGAAGAGTTGAGCATGCGTCTGGACAGCCCAGAGCTGTCACTTCACGAACGCGAACTGCTGCAACGCTTTCGTCAACTTTCCCACCGCCAGCAAAATGCTCTCGTCTCGCTGATCGCGCACGACGTAGAGGCGGCCGCAGAAGCCAATTGATTTGCACCTGAAAGCCGAAGCCAGCCATGCGCTGGCTTTTTTTTGTCTGGGATTTGAGCAAGAAAGCAAAGCGAGGGCAGATTTGCCCCCGCAGGAAAGGTCAGAGCAGGAAGATTGTGGCCAAACCCAGGAAGATGAAAAAGCCGCCACTGTCAGTCATGGCTGTAATCATCACGCTGGCCCCCATGGCTGGATCGCGTCCTAGACGCGCCAAAGTCATAGGGATCAAAACTCCCATTAAGGCAGCCAATAGCAAATTAAGGGTCATGGCAGCGGTCATCACCACACCCAGGGACCAACTGCCATATAGCAAGTAAGCCACCACCCCAATTACGCCTCCCCACACCACCCCGTTGATGAGGCCCACAGCCAATTCCTTGCGCAGCAGACGCGAAGAGTTGGCCGTACTGACCTGATCCAGCGCCATGGCCCGTACGATCATGGTGATGGTCTGGTTACCGGAATTGCCGCCAATGCCGGCCACGATCGGCATCAACGCCGCCAAGGCCACCAACTTTTCAATGGAGCCTTCAAACAGCCCAATCACGCGGGACGCGATAAATGCGGTAATCAGGTTAACGGCCAGCCAAGCCCAACGGTTGTGCAGCGAACGCCAGACTGACGCAAAAATATCTTCCTCTTCACGCAAACCTGCCATGTTGAGGACTTCGGTTTCACTTTCTTCGCGAATCAGGTCGACGATTTCATCAATCGTCAGACGGCCGATCAACTTACCGTTCTTGTCGACTACCGGGGCCGAGATCAAGTCGTACCGCTCGAATGCCTGGGCCGCGTCGTAGGCATCTTCATCCGGGTGAAAGCTCACGGTATCGCTGGCCATCAGGTCAGCAACTTTCTTCTCCGGATCATTTACCAGCAGACGTTTGATGGGCAATACGCCCTTGAGGATGCCTTCGTAGTCGACCACAAACAGCTTGTCGGTATGCCCCGGTAGCTCTTTGAGACGACGCAGATAGCGCAGCACCACTTCCAGGCTGACGTCTTCCCGGATGGTGACCATCTCGAAGTCCATCAGCGCGCCGACCTGATCTTCATCATAAGACAGCGCTGAACGCACACGCTCACGCTGCTGAGTGTCCAACGCCTCCATCAGCTCATGAACAACATCACGCGGCAATTCAGGGGCCAAGTCGGCCAGTTCGTCCGCATCCATCTCTCTGGCGGCAGCCAGGAGTTCATGATCGTCCATGTCGGCGATCAGGGTTTCGCGGACCGAATCGGATACTTCGAGGAGAATGTCGCCGTCGCGATCAGCCTTGACCAACTGCCAGAGCGTCAATCGATCATCCAGCGGCAAGGCTTCGAGAATATAAGCAACGTCGGCGGAATGCAGATCATCGAGCTTGCGTTGCAACTCGACGAGATTTTGCCGGTGAACCAGGTTTTCGACGCGGTCGTGGTTCGGACCTTCCTGGCGGTGCGTGAGATCTTCGACCACGCGCTGGCGCTGCAGCAGCTCGATAACTTGAGCCAGGCGATCCTGCAGGCTTTCTTGTGTTTTCTTTACTTCTACTTCGGTCATAGGCGAACTCCACTCCCAGCAGCGGAGCGCGCCGGAAGGATCAATCAGTCAATTGATGATTGGTAAAACGGGGTACTGAGTAACTACTGGGTAAGTCCATGGAGGCATTCCACAAGCCCCGGCGGGGCTGACCGGCGCATGATACACCGCTCCGCCGCCTTTAACGTCAAAAAACTGGAAAGAACAAGTGCTTGCAAGCCAAAGCTGAGTATTGGCTGCATCTATGAACTGCGACGACGTAGCCGGAAGGGAAAACACATGGGAAATAGAAAAAGGCGCACGTCAGGATAAAACCTACACAAACCCCCAGACGGCAAAAAGCCCGCACTAGGCGGGCTTTTTGTTTGTATGGTGCACTCGACAGGATTCGAACCTGTGACCGCTCGGTTCGTAGCCGAGTACTCTATCCAGCTGAGCTACGAGTGCAAAGTGTGTTTTTAGACCAGGTCACAACTGGTTGAAGCCAAGCTACCTGCATTGCTGCAACTAACTCTTAAATGGTGCACTCGACAGGATTCGAACCTGTGACCGCTCGGTTCGTAGCCGAGTACTCTATCCAGCTGAGCTACGAGTGCATTTGTTGCCGCGCATTATAGGCCGTTCAATCTCTATGTAAAGCTATTTTTTCGAGTATTTTCAACAACTTACCGAAAAAACCAGATTGCAACGTACTAAGCAAATAATGGCGGAGAACGGGGGATTCGAACCCCCGACACCCTTTTGAGGTGTACTCCCTTAGCAGGGGAGCGCCTTCGGCCACTCGGCCAGCTCTCCGCAACACGGGGCGTATATTAACCACGTTCCTCCCCGTTTGCAAACATAAAAAACGATAAAAATTAAAGGCTTGGTTCTTCGTCCTTCTCTTTCTTGATCCGCAGGTAGATTTCCTCGCGATGGACCGCTACCTCTTTCGGAGCGTTAACCCCGATACGCACTTGATTGCCTTTAACGCCGAGCACGGTCACGGTGATTTCTCCATCACCGATAATCAGGCTTTCTGCGCAACGACGAGTCAGAATCAACATACCTTTCACCTCACGCAATTCAGTTTCAGGAACAACAACCTGCAAAAAAAGCATTCGACCTACAACCAGAAGGCCGTAGCCCTACCGCCTAAGTATTGTCGAGCCCACGCAAAAGAGCATGCGCCCAACAAAAAAATGAAAGGCGCGGTAAGCCGCGCCTTTCTGGCATCGCCTCACTCGCCCTGTCGGGCCGGAGCGTCCAGCTCAAAAGCGGTGTGCAACGCACGCACAGCCAGTTCCAGGTACTTCTCTTCGATCACCACCGAAACTTTGATTTCCGATGTGGAGATCATCTGGATGTTGATGCTTTCCTTGGCCAGCGCCTCGAACATGCGACTGGCAACACCGGCATGGGAGCGCATGCCCACGCCCACGATCGACACCTTGGCAATCTTGGTATCGCCGACCACTTCACGGGCGCCGATCTCGTTCGCCGTGTTTTGCAGGATACGCTCGGCCGCATCGTACTCGTTGCGATGCACGGTGAAGGTGAAATCGGTGGTGTTATCGTGCGAAACATTCTGCACGATCATGTCGACTTCGATGTTCGCGCCGCTGATAGGGCCGAGGATCTTGAAGGCCACACCGGGGGTGTCTGGCACGCCACGGATCGTCAGCTTGGCTTCATCGCGGTTGAAAGCGATGCCGGAAATGATCGGCTGTTCCATGGATTCCTCTTCATCAATAGTAATGAGGGTGCCCGGACCCTCTTTGAAGCTGTGCAAGACGCGCAGCGGAACGTTGTACTTACCGGCGAATTCCACCGCACGAATCTGCAGCACCTTGGAACCAAGGCTGGCCATTTCCAGCATCTCTTCAAAGGTGATCTTGTCCAGGCGCTGGGCCACGGGCACGACGCGCGGGTCGGTGGTGTAGACGCCATCCACATCGGTGTAGATCTGGCATTCGTCAGCCTTGAGAGCCGCTGCCAGCGCTACGCCAGTAGTGTCCGAGCCGCCACGACCCAGGGTGGTGATATTGCCTTGCTCGTCCACGCCCTGAAAACCCGCTACAACCACTACGCGTCCAGCCTTCAGATCAGCACGAATCTTCTGATCGTCGATCTGCAGGATACGCGCCTTGGTATGTGCGCTGTCGGTAAGGATGCGCACCTGAGCGCCAGTGTAGGACACCGCCGGCACGCCACGCTTGTTCAGGGCCATGGCCAGCAGCGCAATAGTCACCTGCTCACCGGTGGACACAATCACATCCAGCTCACGCGCAAGCGGTTGTTGATCACCGCTGATGGCCTTGGCCAGGTCGATCAGGCGATTGGTCTCGCCGCTCATGGCCGACAGCACCACCACCAGGTCGTCACCGGCATCACGGAACTTCTTAACCTTGTCGGCGACCTGCTCGATTCTTTCGACAGAGCCGACCGAGGTGCCTCCAAATTTCTGTACGATCAAAGCCATTTCTAAGCCGCCTCAGCCCGTAAAGGGGCGCCCAATAAACGAATCTTCCAGCAACCGAGCAAGCCCACGACTAGACCATGGGCTCATTAACAGCGCCTTAAATACCTGCTTCGACAAACGGCACGGTCAAGGCCAGGGCTGCGTCCAGGGCGCCGGCATCTACACCACCGCCTTGCGCCATGTCCGGACGACCACCGCCCTTGCCGCCCACTGCCGCAGCGGCTTGCTTCATCAAATCACCGGCTTTGAGTTGGCCAGTCAGGTCCTTGGTTACACCAGCAACCAGAACGACCTTTTCCTCATGGACACTGCCGAGCAGGATCACTGCGCGGCCGAGCTTGTTCTTCAACTGATCGACCAAGGCCAGCAACGCCTTGCCGTCCTGACCGTCCAGACGTGCCGCCAATACTTTTACGTCTTTGACGTCAACCGCCGAGGCCGACAGATCGTCGCCCGCGGCACTGGCTGCCTTGGCTTGCAACTGCTCAAGCTGTTTCTCCAGCGCACGGTTGCGTTCAAGAACGGCGGACAGCTTGTCGATCAGATTGTCACGACTGCCCTTGACCAGGCTGGCCGCTTCCTTGAGTTGTTCTTCGGCGGCATTGAGGTAGGCCAGCGCCGCAGCACCGGTAATCGCCTCGATACGACGCACACCCGAGGCCACACCGCCCTCGCTGATGATTTTCAACAGGCCGATGTCGCCGGTGCGGTTGGCGTGGATACCGCCACACAGCTCCACCGAGAAACTGCCGCCCATGCTCAGTACGCGCACTTCGTCGCCGTATTTCTCGCCAAACAACGCCATGGCGCCCTTATTCCTGGCGCTTTCGATATCCGTTTCCTCGGTTTCAACCGGGCTGTTCTTACGAATTTCAGCGTTGACGATATCTTCCAGCGCCTTGATCTGCTCTGGCTTGATCGCCTCAAAATGGCTGAAGTCGAAACGCAGGCGTTGGCTGTCGACCAACGAGCCCTTTTGCTGGACATGCTCGCCCAGCACTTGACGCAACGCAGCGTGCAGCAAGTGAGTGGCCGAGTGGTTCAGCGCGGTTGCATGCCGTACGTCGGCATCGACCTGCGTATCCACTGGCGCACCGACAACCAGGTTGCCCAGCACCAACACACCATGGTGCAGGAACGCACCACCGGTCTTGGTGGTGTCGCGCACCTCGAAACGACCGGACGTCGAGCCGAGGAAACCACAGTCACCGATTTGACCACCCGACTCGGCGTAGAACGGCGTCTGGTCCAGGACCACAACGGCTTCATCGCCCTCGTTCAGCACATCGACCGACTTGCCGTCTTTATAAAGGGCAACGATCTTGGCCGAGCCGGCGGTAGCCTTGTAGCCGATGAACTCGGTGGGCACATCAACCTTGACCAAGGTGTTGTAGTCCAGGCCAAACGAGCTGGCGGAACGCGCGCGCACGCGCTGGGCCTCCATTTCGCGTTCAAAGCCAGCCTCATCGACGGTCAGCTCACGCTCACGGGCGATGTCGGCGGTCAGGTCCATCGGGAAACCGTAGGTGTCGTAGAGTTTGAACACTACGTCGCCCGGCACCACGGTACCTTTGAGTTCAGCCAGGTCCTGCTCGAGAATTTTCAGGCCGTGCTCCAGGGTCTTGGAGAACTGCTCTTCTTCGGCCTTGAGAACCCGCTCGATGTTGGCTTGTTGCTGCTTGAGTTCCGGGAAGGCGTCGCCCATCTCGGCAACCAGTGCAGCCACGATCTTGTAGAAGAAGCTGCCGGTGGCGCCCAGTTTGTTACCGTGACGGCAGGCACGACGGATAATGCGGCGCAGCACATAGCCACGGCCTTCGTTGGACGGCAGCACACCGTCGGCAATCAGGAAACCGCAGGAACGGATGTGGTCCGATACAACCTTGAGCGAAGACTGGCCTTCATTGGCGCAGCCAATCGCCACAGCCGATGCGCTCAGCAGGTTGGTAAACAGGTCGATTTCATAGTTGGAGTGAACGTGCTGCATGACCGCACTGATTCGCTCCAGGCCCATGCCGGTGTC
The DNA here is from genome assembly GCF_030147005.1 of Pseudomonas sp. Lineage (GTDB taxonomy): Bacteria > Pseudomonadota > Gammaproteobacteria > Pseudomonadales > Pseudomonadaceae > Aquipseudomonas. Next base: position 27,261 of record NZ_JASLAW010000057.1, on the reverse strand, counting down.
GACCGAGGGCGCCGGCAACGGGTGCAACACACCATCAGCGGTGCGGTTGAACTGCATGAACACGTTGTTCCAGATTTCGATGTAACGGTCGCCGTCTTCATCCGGCGAACCCGGCGGGCCACCCCAGATGTCGGCGCCGTGATCGTAAAAAATCTCGGTGCAGGGCCCGCAAGGACCGGTGTCGCCCATGGTCCAGAAGTTATCGGAGGCGTACGGCGCACCTTTGTTGTCGCCGATACGGATCATGCGCTCGGCGGGCACGCCGATTTGCTGGGTCCAGATGTCGTACGCTTCGTCGTCCGTCGCGTAGACGGTGACCCAGAGCTTTTCCTGGGGCAGCTTCAGCACGCCGGTCAGGAAGGTCCAGGCGAAGGTGATCGCATCTTTCTTGAAATAATCGCCAAAGCTGAAGTTACCCAGCATTTCGAAGAAGGTGTGGTGACGTGCGGTGTAACCGACGTTTTCCAGGTCGCTGTTCTTGCCGCCGGCGCGTACGCACTTCTGACTGCTGGTGGCGCGGGTGTAGGCGCGTTTTTCCTGGCCCAGGAAACAGTCCTTGAACTGGTTCATCCCCGCGTTAGTGAACAGCAGGGTGGGGTCATTGCCTGGGATCAAAGAGCTTGAGGCTACACGGGTGTGGCCTTGCTCTTCGAAGAAGCGAAGGAAGGCTTCACGGATTTCTGCGCTTTTCATTAGGTTCTTCCACGGAGGCTGCGGCCAAAGGCCAGTGCGCAACATCATTAGACGAAGCGACGGCAAAGGGCCGCATTATATCGGCCCTTTGCCGGTGGTACAGCGTGTTTATCTGATAGAAGCAGTCAATTAGACGGCCTGCACTGTCATTTCTGCGAAAAAGCGACAAATGTCTGCACCACTTGCTCGATCTGCGCCCGGCTGACATCCAGATGCGTGACCATGCGCAAACGCGGCGCGGCACTCAACTTGATCCCGCGCTCTGCGGCAAAGGCCTTCAACGCCTGCGCCCGGTCACCAACTTGTACATAGACCATGTTGGTCTGGACCGGCTCCACCGTGTAACCCGCCTTTCGCAGCTCAGTGCCCAGCCACTGGGCATTGGCATGGTCGTCGGCCAGGCGCTGCACCTGGTGATCCAAGGCATACAGGCCTGCCGCCGCCAGCGAGCCGGCCTGGCGCATGCCGCCGCCGACCATTTTGCGCAGGCGTCGCGCCTTGGCGATCAATGCCGTGGCGCCGCACAGTACCGAACCGACCGGTGCGCCGAGGCCTTTGGACAGGCACACCGACACCGAGTCGAAATGCTGGGCTATCTCTCGTGCCTCCACGCCCAGTTTCACCGCCGCGTTATAAAGCCGCGCGCCGTCCAGGTGCAACGCCAGGCCGTGTTCACGGGTAAACGCACGCGCTTGGGCCAGATATTCCAGCGGCAGCACCTTGCCTTGCATGGTGTTTTCCAGCGCCAGCAAGCGCGTACGCGCGAAGTGGAAATCATCGGGCTTGATTGCCGCCAGCACCTGGCCAAGATCCAGTGAACCGTCCGGTTGCAGTTCCAGCGGCTGCGGCTGGATCGAACCCAGCACGGCCGCCCCGCCCCCTTCGTATTTGTAGGTGTGGGCCTGTTGCCCGACGATGTACTCCTCGCCGCGCTCACAGTGGGCCATCAACGCCAGCAGGTTGCTCATGGTCCCGGTGGGCACGAACAGCGCAGCCTCAAAGCCCAGGCGCTGCGCGAGTTCGGCCTCCAGTTTATTGACGCTGGGGTCTTCGCCGTAGACGTCATCACCGCTGGCGGCGCTGGCCATTGCGTCACGCATACCGGGGGTGGGTTGGGTCACGGTGTCGCTGCGCAGGTCGATCACAGACATGAAACAAGGCCTCTAACGGGTGATGTAAGTAGGTTTTATGAATGATTACTGCGGGCAACGCTACGTAATATCAAGCCCCACGTCGCTTCAATCGAATACCAACCAAACAAACCGATATAGCTTATCGATACGGCAACCGTGCAGTTTTTGAAAAACCATGTTAAAAACTCTGCGCCGCCAGGGTTCTGGCGGCAACGTTCTCAGGGCGGGGTGCAATTCCCCACCGGCGGTAATTGCGCGCAATGCGCATAGCCCGCGAGCGCTTGGCGCCTCGAACTGCTCAGGCAGGACGGCGACAAGGTCAGCAGACCCGGTGTGATCCCGGGGCCGACGGTCATAGTCCGGATGAAGAGAGAACGGGATTGGCACCTAAGGGCCGCGCGCTATCTCATGCCTGCATGAAACAGCTGTGCATACCCTTAAATCCCATTCGATTCATAACGCCCTGTTTTTTTCTTAAACAGGAGTCAGAACATGCAACCCACCGCAATTGACAGCAAAAGCAAAAACCACCACGGCGAGCGCGTCGCGTTTATCCAGGCCTGCTGGCACAAGGATATTGTCGACCAGTCACGCAAAGGTTTCCTCGCCGAAATGATCGCCCAGGGCTACCAGGAATCGGATATCGATTTCTTCGAAGTCGGCGGCGCCTTTGAAATGCCCCTGCACGCCAAGCTGCTGGCCAAGACCGGCCGTTACGCCGGTATCGTCGCCGCCGCGCTGGTGGTGGATGGTGGGATCTACCGTCACGAATTCGTCGCGCAGTCGGTGGTCAGCGGCCTGATGCAGGTGCAGCTCGAAACCGAAGTGCCGGTGTTCTCGGTGTCCCTGACCCCACACCACTTCCACGGTGGCAGCGAACACACCACCTTCTTCTACGAACACTTCGTGCACAAAGGCCAGGAAGCTGCGCGTACTTGCGCCGATACCCTGCACAAAGTGCGCGCAATCCGCCGTAGCGAGCCACGGGCTGTAGCCGTCTAAGCAACAGCTGCAAAACCCTGTAGGAGCGGGCTTGCTCGCGAAGGCCTTGCTCGCGAAGGCAGTGCATCAGTCACCCGGTAACTGACACTACGCCTTCGTGAGCAAGCCCACTCCCACATTTGGCTCCCCCATCAGGCCTGGGATCTAGACCAGGCCGGCATCGGTAGTCGGCACGATCAATATCCCGGCGCGCAAGCCGTTCTTCACCTTGGGGTTGGGAAAGATGATACGAGCGCCCTCCTCCTCGATCACCCAGCGCGTCTTGGCCACGTCTTCGGCCAGCAGGTAGCCTTTTTCCAATTCCGAGAAGTTTTCCACATCCGCCGGCAAATGCAGCAGGAACGCGTCGCTGTGCTTGATGACTTCCCGAGCAACGGCGAACAGCTTCAGGCCGTCCAGGCTGTCGGATTCAGGCTCGGTGCCTTCGATAATGTGCTTGAGGCGCGTCTCCAGCCTGGACACATCCACACCCTGGTTCTGCCCAAAGGGACGCGCCTTGCCCAGCTCAAGGGTGAAGGCCTCGGCGTCGAGTTGTTCGTAAGTGAATGCCGTGAAGGTAATCGACGTCTTGTTCTGCAGCAGCACCGCCTCCATTCCGGCGGCGCGCAGACGCTCCAACTCCCGGCGTGAATGCGGGCGCCCTTCTTTCCAGGGATACAGCGCAAACTGCTCGATCTTCGAGCCACGAATCGCGGTATGCAGGTCGTAATGCAGGCGCGAGCGGCCAGGCAGACTGAAAAAGCTGCGGGCCAATTGCTCAAGTTCGGCGGCGCGCATGGCTTCGGGGCCGATGTTGCTTTCATGACGGCCGTTGAACAGCCGGTTGACGTCCAGTTCAAGGTAACGCTCGCCGCGACGCATGGCCTCGGTGTTGCCGAACAGGAACAGAATACGGGTACGAGGTTTGATCTGCCCACCGGCGATGCCATGCAACAGACGGTCGAGCAGTTCGATCGGCGCGGTTTCGTTGCCATGGATGCCGGACGACAGCAGCAGGTCGCGGCCATTGTCCCGGGCCTCGGGCGGGCGCACCTCAAGTGCACCCTCGCTGAGCCAGCGCATCTGCACGCCGTCGACAGTCAGTTGAATTTTTTGCGCCGGTTCGCGACCGGCGAGGGTCAGTTCAAGCAGTTTGCCGAGGGCGAGCATAAGCAGCTTCCTTAGTGGTTGCAGCCTGGGCCGTGGACGTGATCGTCGTCGTCACCTTCGACGTCGGCCGGTTCCATCTCCAGTTGCAGGCTCATCAGGTTGGTAGCCAATGGGCGCATCAGCAGGTTGGCGTACTCGGCGTCGCCTTCCTCTACGTCCACGCCGATCAGCAGTTGGCCACGGCCGTCGTGCTGAATCCAGATCTCCTTGCCCTGCCAGACCACGGCAACGCGGGTGCAGGAAGTTTCCAGCTGGGTGCCGTCGGTGTCTTCAAGGATCAGCTTCAGGGTGTCGGTCATAAATAAAATATCTCAGCCGTATGGCGTTAATGGGTCTGGAAAGGATAAACCGAGCCCAGTTTAAGGATTTGCGTCAGTTCATCCAGTGCCGCCCGGCACTCAAGCAACAGTTGCGGGTCAGCCAGGTCGGTTTCGCGCAGGCTGTCGCGGTAGTGCTTGTTGACCCACTGGGTCAGGGTGTCGTACAGCGGCGCGGTCATGATAACGCCTGGATTCACCGCCGCCAGTTCGGTTTCGTTCAACGCCACACGCAAACGCAGGCACGCCGGGCCGCCGCCGTTCTGCATGCTTTGCTTGAGGTCGAATACTTTCACTTCGCGGATCAACCCACCGGAGGCGGTGAGGTGCTGCAGGTACTGCCAGACGCGCTCGTTGGCGCGGCACTCTTCCGGCACGATCAGCAGCATCGAGCCGTCAGGACGTGTCAGCAACTGGCTGTTGAACAAGTAGGACCGCACCGCATTCTCGACACTGACCTGGGCACGCGGCACGCAGACGGACTGGAAGTTGCCGCCCAGTTTGCCCAACTTGCCCTGCAGTTCGGCGAGCATCTGTTCGGTATTGAGGAACGCGTCCTCGTGATAGAACAGCACTTCGCCGTTGCCCACCGCAATCACATCGTTGTGGAACACACCGGCATCGATCACCGCCGGGTTCTGCTGCGCGTAAACCACACCGTCTTGCTTCAAGCCGTGCAGACGCGCGACGGCCTGGGACGCTTCGAGGGTCTGGCGCGCCGGGTATTTTTGCGGAGCCGGGTAGCGAGGGTCGAACGCACTGCGGCCAAACACGAAGAACTCGACGCCGGCTTCACCGTACTCACGGCAAAAGCGCGTGTGATTGGCCGCGCCTTCATCGCCAAACTGCGCCACTGCCGGCAACGCCGCGTGGTGGGCGAAGTGCTTTTGGTCGGCGAACATCGCCCCCAGCACGCGGCTGGTGGTCGGGTGTTCGATGCTGCGGTGGTATTTGCAGTTGAGGTTGGCTGCGGTGAAGTGCACGCGGCCATCCGCCGTATCGGCGCTGGGGCTGACGGTGGCGGCATTGGCCACCCACATGCTCGACGCCGAGCAGCTCGCCACCAGCAACGGCATGGCCTGCTTGGCCGCCTGCTCAATGACCTGGGCGTCGGTGCCGCTGAAGCCGAGGTTGCGCAACGCGGCCACGTCCGGACGTTCCTGGGGGGCGAGCACACCTTGCACAAAGCCCATGTCCATCAGCGCTTTCATTTTTTGCAGCCCCTGCAACGCCGCTTCCTTGGGGTTGGAATGCTGCTGGCTGTTGCTCTGGGACGCGACGTTGCCGAAGGACAAACCGCCGTAGTTATGAGTCGGCCCCACTAGACCGTCAAAATTGACTTCATAGGATTTCATCGGCGAGGCTCCACGAACATCTGTTTTTATAGGCTTCAAATTACTTGTATACACCACCGGTCAATGTGGGAGAGGCCCTGTGTGGGAGCAGGCAAACCCGCTCTCATACAGGACCTCGCCCACATTCAGATCAGCGTGATACCCGGAGTGAGCGTGGCCGGCACGACCAGGCTCGGGGTCTCCAGTGACGCCACCGGATACGCACAATAATCCGCCGCATAATAAGCACTGGCGCGATGATTGCCCGATGCCCCTACCCCACCGAACGGCGCGGTACTGGCGGCGCCGGTCAGCTGTTTGTTCCAGTTGACGATGCCGGCGCGGCTTTCCAGCCAGAACTGCTGGTAGCGCGCCTCGGAATCCGACAGCAAACCCGCGGCCAGGCCGTACTGGGTGTTGTTGGCTTCGGCAATCGCGGCGGCAAAATCAGCGTAGCGAATCACCTGGAGCAGCGGGCCGAACAGTTCTTCGTCTTCGCGCTCGGTCACCGCCGTCACGTCGATGATGCCTGGGGTCAGCAAGGCGGCCTGGTCGCGGGGCTGGGTCATTTCCAGCAGCGCCACCGCGCCATTGGCCAGCATCAGCTCCTGGGCGTCCATCAAGGCTTTGGCGGCAGCCAGGGAAATTACCGAGCCCATGAACGGCGCCGGTTGCTGGTCGAACGCGCCCACTGAAAGGGTCGCGCTCACCGCTACCAGACGTGCCAGCAACGCATCGCCCCAGGCGCCTTCCGGTACCAGCAAGCGACGGGCGCAGGTGCAGCGCTGACCGGCGGAGATAAATGCCGACTGGATGATGGCGTACACCGCCGCGTCCATGTCGGCCACTTCGTCCACCACCAGCGGGTTATTGCCGCCCATTTCCAGGGCCAGGATCTTGTCCGGGCGTCCGGAAAACTGCTGGTGCAGATGGTTGCCGGTACGGCTGGAACCGGTGAAGAACAACCCGTCGATACCGGGGTTGGCCGCCAGCGCGATACCGGTTTCCCGCGCGCCTTGCAGCAGGTTCAATACGCCCGCCGGCAAACCCGCCTCGATCCAGCACTGCACGGTCAGCTCGGCAACCTTCGGCGTAAGCTCGCTCGGCTTGAACAGCACGGTATTACCCGCCAGCAGAGCCGGAACGATATGCCCGTTCGGCAAGTGCCCAGGAAAGTTGTAAGGGCCGAACACCGCCACCACGCCGTGAGGCTTGTGGCGCAGCACAGCGGTAGCGTCGCCCAGGGGGCCACTCTTCTCGCCGGTACGCTCGCGATAACTTTGCACCGAGATCGCGATCTTGTTGGCCATGCTGGTGACTTCAGTTGCCGACTCCCACAGCGGCTTACCGGTTTCCTCACCGATGCAGCGGGCGATTTCATCGGCGCGGCTTTTGAGGGTGGCGGCGAAGGTTTCGAGCACGCTGATGCGCTCTTCCAACGACTGGCGAGCCCAGCCTGGAAACGCCTGACGCGCGGCCTGCACGGCGGACTCGACCTGCTCGGCCGTCGCGCCGTTGCCGCTCCACAGCACGTCCTGGGTCACCGGGTTACGCGATTCAAACAATTCACCCTGGCCAGCCAGCCAGCTACCTGCGATGTACAACGAATTCATTATTTCGACTCCCGAGCAGCAGACAACGCAACAGCGCGCACTTGATCACCAACGACAAGTTGAAGCCGCTTGGCGGTCTGCGGGTCGACCACCAGCGTACCCGCGGCCAGGCGAGCCGGCGCGGCAGTGATGCGGCAGTCTTCGCGTTTGCGGTTATGGATCAGGAAAGGGGTGGCGTCGTCCCCCGGCGTGCCGATGGCCAGCACCAGCGACTGGCTGTCGCGCACCGCACGAATCTTGCTGGTTTCACATTCCACCGCCGGGCCCGCGTCGAAAATATCGACATAGCCCTGGTAGCTGAAGCCTTCGCTCTTGAGCATGCTCAGCGCCGGTTCGGTATCCGGATGCACCTTGCCGATCACGTTGCGCGCGTCTTCGGAAAGGAAGCAGCTGTACAGCGGAAACTTGGGCATCAGCTCGGCGATAAACGCCTTGTTGCCCACGCCCGTGAGGTAATCGGCCTGGCTGAACTCCATCTTGAAGAAGTGCCGGCCCAGGCTTTCCCAGAACGGCGAGCGCCCTGCTTCGTTGGACACGCCGCGCATCTCGGCGATGATCTTGTTGCCGAACAGCTGCGGGAATTCCGCGATAAACAGCATGCGCGCCTTGGCCAGCATGCGGCCGTTGAGGCCGTTGCGGTAATCGGCGTGCAGGAACAACGAGCACAACTCGGAATTGCCGGTGAGGTCGTTGGCCAGGAACAACGTCGGAATTTCGCGGTAGATATTCAACTCCTGGGAGGCGCTGACCGTCAGGCCGACCCGGAAGTTGTACCACGGCTCGCGCAGGCCGACGGCACCGGCGATGGCGGAAATACCCACCACGCGGCCTTCGTCGTTTTCCAGCACGAACAGGTAGTCGGCATCGCCCCGCCCGGCTTCGCCGCGAAAGGTTTTCTCAGCCCAGCCCACGCGGTGGGTCAGGCGCTCTTCGTTGGCCGGCAAGGTGGTGAGACCGGTGCCGGTGCTGCGCGCCAGATCTATCAGGGCCGGTAAATCGCTGCTGCGTACGGGACGAACGATCATGCTATCTCCTCGAACGGGCCGCTTTGCAGCCACCCGCGAAACTCTGTTTTAGACCGGCTCTCAAACTGCAACAAGACGCACGCTGGCGCCTTCACCGACGCCCAGGGCTTCGGCTGCCGCCAGGTCAAGGGTCACCGGCTTGCCGGGCGCGTAGTCCAGCTCCAGCATCACCGCGCGGTAATCCTGCAACTGCGCGTTGCTCACCAGGTACTGGCGGCCGACACCCCTGACCATCTCGCCGATCTTCACCGGCACCACGCGGCTCTGGGCGATCGAACGAATGCCCGAGACCCGTGCGTGCAGCGTCGGGCCGCCGTCGAAGATGTCGATGTAATGGTCTGTTTCGAAGCCTTCGCGCATGAGGATGTCGAAGGTGATCTGCGCACGCGGGTGCACCTGGCCCATGGCTTCCTGGGCTTCATCCGGCAGCAACGGCACGTAGATCGGATAATGCGGCATCAGCTCGGCGAGGAAGGTACGGCTTTTCAGCCCGCACAAGCGCTCGGCCGCGGCGTAATTGAGGTCGAAGAAGTTGCGGCCGATGGCGTCCCAGAACGGCGAGTCGCCGTTCTCGTCGCTGTAGCCGACAATCTCGGTCACCACCGAGTCGGCAAAGCGCTCGGGGTGGCTGGCAACGAACAGCAGGCGGCCACGGGAATTGAGTTCCGACCATGGCGAACCGACCAGTTCCGGCACCACGTAGAAACTGGTGAGCAGGCTGTTGCCGGTCAGGTCGTGGCACTGGGAAAGCACGTGGATCTTGTTGTGGATCTTCAGCTCGCGGGAGGCGTGCACGAAGGTCTCGTTACGAAAACTATAAAAGGGTTCCGAGTAGCCGGCCGAAGCGACGATAGCCGAGCAGCCGGCGAGCTTGCCGGTCTCGGTGTCTTCGAGCACGAAGAAATAGCTTTCTTCACCGTTGAAACTCACCTCGGCCGCGAAGGACGCTTCGCTGGCGGCGATTTTGTCGCTCAGGCGTTCCACATCATCCGGCAAGGAGGTGACACCAATCGGGCTGTCCGCAGCCAGACGCTGTACCTCGCCCAGATCAGCCATTTGCGCGGGCCGCATCACCAGCATGGTGTCACTCCTTAACTCGAAAAACTCACAGAGGGAAAAATACCGGACGCGTTCTGAATCAACACACCCCCAATGTGGGAGCGGGCTTTCGTGGCGAGGGAGCTTGCTCCCGCTGGGCTGCGCAGCGGCCCCAAGCTTTTGGCAAGCGCTGCGCACTCCAACGGGAGCAAGCTCCCTCGCCACAAAAGCGGCTCCCACATGGGGTCAGGTCCGGCAAATAAAATGTGTCGCTGTCAGGCTTGCGTCAACGTCTTCACAGCACGTTCGAAGCGATCCAAACCTTCATTGATGTCTGCCTCTTCCACCACCAGGCTTGGCGCAAAACGCACCACGTCCGGGCCGGCTTGCAGGATCATCAGGTTTTCTTTTTCGGCGGCGTTGAACACGTCCTTGGCCTTGCCCTTGAACGCGTCGCTCAACACGCACCCGATCAGCAAACCCATGCCACGCACTTGCGTGAAGATGCCGTACTGCTTGCCGATCTGCTCCAGGCGCGCCTTGAACAGGTCGTGCTTGGCATTCACGCCGGCCAGTACTTGAGGGGTGTTGATCACGTCGATCACTGCTTCAGCCACCGCGCACGCCAGCGGGTTGCCGCCGTAGGTGGTGCCGTGGGTGCCGACCACCAGGTGCTTGGCCAGGTCTTCACGGGTGAGCATCGCGGCTATCGGGAAACCGCCGCCCAGGCTCTTGGCGCTGGTGAGGATGTCCGGCACCACGCCGTAGTGTTGGTAGGCGAACAGGTGGCCACTGCGGCCCATGCCGGTTTGCACTTCGTCGAACACCAGCAGCGCGTTGTTCGCGTCGCACAGCTCGCGGGCGCCTTGCAGGTAAGCCAGCTCGGCCGGCAGCACGCCGCCCTCGCCCTGGATCGGTTCGAGCACCACGGCGCAGGTCTTGTCCGACACGGCGGCTTGGAGCGCTGCGAGGTCGTTATACGGCACGTGGGTGATGCCGGTGATTTTCGGGCCGAAACCATCGGAGTACTTGGACTGCCCGCCGACGTTGACGGTGAACAGCGTACGCCCGTGGAAGCTGTTGAGCGCGGCGATGATCTCGTACTTCTCGCTGCCGAAACGGTCGAACGCGACGCGACGGGCCAGCTTGAAAGCGGCCTCGTTGGCTTCGGCGCCGGAGTTGCAGAAGAACACGCGCTCGGCAAAGGTGGCGTCGATCAGCTTGTGCGCCAGGCGCAACGCCGGTTCGTTGGTGAACACGTTGGAGACATGCCACAGCTTGTTGGCCTGCTCGGTCAGTGCGCCGACCAGCGCCGGGTGGGCGTGGCCCAATACGTTGACCGCGATGCCGCCGGCAAAATCGATCAGCTCACGACCGGCCTGGTCCCATACGCGCGAACCTGCGCCACGCACGGGAATAAAGGCGGCAGGTGCATAGTTGGGCACCATTACCTGGTCGAAATCGGCACGTTGCACCGGGGCTTGCTCAACGGACATCGGAGTCTCCTGAAGAGGAACGCCTGCCTGGAACTGGCGGGCGATGCAGGGATTGTAAGGACAGTTTTCAGCGCGGCCTTGTCGCCAAGCGACAACTTCTTATAGCGCCAACCCGCGATTTTCGCGGGTTTACGTGGATGCGACAAATAGCGTCGCAATGGCGCAGTTTAAACGGTGTATCAGGTTTGCGTCAGGGTCATCCCGAGAAAGGGCTGAGCGCCTAACTATGTAAAGTCCCCCACCTGAAACCGGCTGGTTTACTGCAAGCCTTCATGACTTGCACGGACCCGCTCCATGACGAACATCGATGTTTCCGATACCCGCCTGCCGGACAGCCACTATCAACTGTTGACCAGCACCCTGCCCGCCTGGCTCGGCAATGCCTCTGCCGGCAAACGCCAGGCGCTTGCCGCCGCCCAGCCGCAACCGTTGCTGGGGAACGCCGAGCAACTGGCCGCGCTCACGCGGCTGACCGGCGCCCACTGGGATGCGCAAAACAGTGTCGACCAGGCCCTGCAACACCTGCAGGACGCCAAGGCGTTCGCCACGCCCATCCTCACACAGGCTCTCAAAGACGACTTCAACCTGGACCTGGACGTCGAGGCCACCTATGTGCGCCTGTATATCCCGGATCGCGTCCCATGGTTCCGTATAGCTTCCGGCGCGGCGCGAACCTGGACGGTCTCGCTGCTGGACGCCGCCCTGCATAACTTCGAGCACGAAGAAACCCTGGCCGACGCCTACGATCCGGCCTCGACCTTTATCACGCGGCCCTCGGCCAGCGGGCAATTCGACACCTTGCCGCAGATCAAACAGGCCCTGTCGATTCCTGCGTTCGCCAGCCTCTGCCGTCAGTTGGACATCGGCGCCCAATACGCCCGCTACCTCAACGATGAGTTGGGCATGTCCAACCCGGCTGCCGCCGCGGTATTGCGCTTGAAGGTCGACGCCAGCCACAAAGCCGCCCTGCGCGCCGCACTGCAATTGGCACGTATCAAGGGCGATATCAGCGATAGCTACGCCGATTTGATCGAAGCACTGATCGCCGGCACGTCCAACCTCAAGCTCGACGGCGAACCTTTGCGCTGTCAGGACCTGCGCATGATGGACATCGCGCTGACGGGCATCCAACTGTTCGCCCCCGACCTTGAGCACCCTCGCTCGCCGCAACGCCTGGTGGCGTACGTTCCCGATGACCCGCAGCATCCGGTCAAGGAATACGCCTCGCCCCTGGCCTTCAAACAGGAACTGACCCGGCAGCTGCGTGACCGTGACTACCAAATCTTCTTCAGCCGCTTCGTGCCCCACGCCCAGCGCGGGGTGTTTTTTTCCGGCCTGAGCCAGCGCCTGGCGCGGATCACCTGGCACCCTCCGGTCAAGGGCAGCGGTCAGTCGCCCTGGCGCAGCACCCCCATCGAAGACCCCAAGCTGCAGTTTGATGCGCAGCCGATCTCGGGCGATCCCTGGTTGCATCTGTACCGTTGCAAACTCGACCAGATTCTCAACGACGCCCGCACGCTGGCCGTCTCCACCGCCAGCGTCGATCGCGAGGCGCGCTGGCGGCTGTGGGACTCTTTCGTCGATGTGGCGTCCTCGATTCTCAACGTGGCATTGATGGTGGTGGCGCCCTTCGTGCCGGGGCTGGGCGAGCTGATGCTGGGCTACATGGCGTATCAGCTGCTTGATGATGTGTTCGAAGGCATCGTCGACTGGGCCGAAGGCCTGGGCAAGGAAGCCTTCGGCCATCTCATGAGCGTGCTGGAGACCCTGGTGCAAATGGGTGCATTCGTTGCGGGCAGCAAAATTGGCGCGGCCCAATTGCGCAAAGTGCTGCCCGAGAACGTCATCGCGTATCTCGACCGCTTCAAACCAGTCAGCCTGGCCAACGGTGCCAAGCGTTACTGGAAACCGGACCTGGTGCCCTACGAACATCCGTCCGCCTTGCCACCGCGCATCGGCATCAATGAGCTGGGCCTGCACGAGGTGCGCAGGGAGTCGATTCTGCCGCTCGAAGGCAAGCTGTACAGCGTGGAGAAAGCCGCCGACAGCGAACTTTATTACATCAAGCACCCAAGCCGCCCGGAAGCCTATCGCCCGGTGGTACGGCACAACCACGCCGGCGCGTGGCACACCGAACTTGAACAACCTCTGGCGTGGGACAAACCTACGCTGCTGCGCCGACTGGGGCACCGCGTCCAGGGCCTGAGCGAATCGGATCGGGAGCTGGCCCTGCAAATCTGCGGCATCCATGAGGACGTCGTGCGCAAGATCCACGTCAACAGCGAACCCCCGTCACCGCTGCTGGACGACACCTTCAATCGCCTGCGCATCGACCGCAGCATCCAACGGCTGGTCGACCAACTGCGCAGCGACGACCCGGCGGTGTATCACCAGATCGACCCTCAAGACACCTTGCAACTGTTGACCACTCATGGTCGATGGCCGCGCACCAAAGCCTTGCGCATCATCGATGCCACGGGCCAGACCGCCTGGGAATTCGGCGACAAGAACATGCCGGTGATTAAGGTATTCGAAGCCCAGCTGGAAAATGGCGACTTGCTGAAGACCGTCTTGGGCGGGCTGTCCACCGACGAAATTCGCAGCCAATTCGGTGAGCGCGCCAGCGACCCCGAGCTGAGCCTGGAAAACCGCAGCCGCCTGCTGCGCCACACCCTGGCGGATTTTGCCGATCGCCAACGCGACGCCTTGTTCGAATCGCGCTATGCCCCTTTACAGGCCGTCGATGCATCCGTGCAGCAATTGCTCAGCACCACGCCTGAGTTGCCCGCAAGCGTAGCGCAAACCCTGGTCAGCCAAGCCAGCGGCGCAGAGCTTCAAGCCCTGCATGCGCACACCACGCCGCCGCGACTGGCCGAACTGGCCCGCACCGCGTTGAGCGAAGTGCGGGTCAACCGCGCCTACGAGGGCCAGCACCTGGATGCGTTGCAACCGCTGGACACCGACCGCCTTGAACTGAACAGCCTGCGCCTGCTGCCGGGCTGGTCAGACCAGATACAGCTGGAGGCTCGTCACCATTCAGCGGCCGGCCCGACCTGGCTGCGGATCGGCGCGACTGATGCGCCTGCGCATCGCACGCTGGTGCGCACCGAAGACGGCCACTACGTACCTCATGATCAGAAAGGCGCGCTCTCCAGCCAGACCGACCTGTATTCGGCCATTTTAAGTGCCCTGCCCGACCCACAGCGCGAGCAACTGGGCCTGGAGATTTTTCAGGGAGCAGAACTCAAGGAGCGCCTGCGCCAAACGCCGCTGCCACGCAGTGAACTGCGCGTACTGCTCAACCCTGACACCACGCCGCAGAGCATCACTGAAACTCTGCGCCTATTAGGCAGCGACAACGGCTATCGTGCCCAGGCACCCGCTCCGATAGGCCCTGCGAACTTGCTTGAGCGAGCGCGCACGCTGTACCCCGAGCTTCGCGAACACCAACTCAATACCCTGATGAACCACCTGCAATCACAGCCAGGTGGCGCGATCGCCGGCCTGGAAGCGCTGGCCATCGAATACCGTCAACTGGAACGCGACCTCAGCGCCTGGCAACGCGATATTCCGCATCAGGACGCCGGGAACGGCTCCGTACTCAGCTTACGGCAGCGCCAGTACGAACAGCGCAATCGCGAACTCATTGCCCGCGAACTCAAACGCTGCTGGCGCAGGGAGCTGCCCATCGATGATTACTTCGAAGACCCTGCGCGCGACGGCTACCGACTGAACCTGCATTACCCTATTCGCGGCGAACTGCCGCGGCTGTCCGCCAACTTCGACCATGCATCGATGCTGATCCTTTCAGGCAGCAACGACACGCAGGGAGCGGCCGACTTCTTGCGCTACTTCCCCCGTCTGCGCCATTTGGCCGTTGCCGGTATTCCCCTGGGTAACCTGCCGCCGGCAGTGTTTCAGATGTCCGGCTTGAACGTATTGAGCCTGAGCGACTGCGCAATTACCCTGACGCCGCACAGCCAGGCGCAGCTCGCCTCGATGACCCGATTGCGCACCCTGGACCTGCATAAAAACCCGTTGGGCCGGGTACCCAGCGTGGAATCGATGCACGAGCTGAGCACCCTGGACCTGTCCGAAACCGGCATCGATCGCCTCCCTCCAGGCGTGCTCACCCGCGAAGACCTGAGCGCGGCCTTTCTCAGCGGCAACCAGATCACGCAGTTACCGCAAGCACTGTTCGATCTACCCGCCCATGACAGCGTTGCCTTCGACCTGTCTGGCAACCCCTTGTCATCGGCCGCCCTTGAGCGCGTCAAAGCCTACTACCAGCAGCACGGCACCTACTGGGAGGCCGATGCTCCGCCAGTGGATGTGCGCGACGCAAAACTGTTGTACCCCTCGCTGAACGCCAACCAGATCAACCAGTTTATCTACAGCATTGCGGGCGACCTGGAAGCGGGCAAGCGCGAGCTGGCAAGGCTGGCCGGTGAATTGACGACGCTGCTGTCCGAGCTCAACCAATGGGCGCAGCAACCGCAGCTGCCTCTACCGGAAGCCAACCGGCGAAGCGGGCTCAACGCATTGCTTGAGCGGAGCTGGCGCAGGGAAATATCCCAAGAGACTCAATTCGTCCATGCCCTGGAAATCCCTCAGATGCTCGCGGGCGAGTTGCCCACCCTGAGCGCGCGCTTCAACCATATCGGCTCACTGACGATCAAAGGCAATGGCGGCCCGATGGGATCGACGGCCTTTATCGACAGCTTCCCGGACCTGACTATTCTGGACATCAAAAACGTCGCGCTCGGCGACATTCCGGACTCGGTGCTCAACCTGCAGACACTGGCCCTGCTGGGGCTGCCACGTTGCTCAATTGAACTGAGCCCCGCCAGCGTGGCGAGGTTGCAAGGCATGGCCAGCCTCGAATACCTGAACCTGGATCACAACCCGCTGGTAAACATTCCGGACTTCAGTCAGCTGCCCAAACTGAACACCCTTTCACTGAAAGACACCGGATTGACGCAGATACCCCCTAGCCTGCTGGACAGCACATCGCGCCAGTCGGTCAACTTGAGCAAAAACGCCATCGCGCAACTGCCCGACGCGCTCTTTTCCATGCCGGCCTCGGCCGCCAGCGGCCTGGACCTGTCCCAAAACCCCTTGACACGCCAGACCCTGGAGGCGATCAAACGCTACTGCCAGCGCACCGGCGAAAGCTTCGCCGCACAGGCGCCCGAAGCTCAACGCAACCGCACGCAGCAGCTATACCCCTCATTTCTGGACACCGAGGCGGACCGTTTCATTTTCCACTTGCCCGGCGACATGGCGGCGGTGGACACGACATTGACCCGCCTGGAAGCCGAATACGAACGCCTGGGCAACGACCTGCAACTGTGGGTGCAGGCGGTTCCGGATCGACACCCGATTCTGGATGTGCCCCTTGACGAGCAAACCCGTAGCCAGGACCAACTGAGGCGGCGCAACTTCAAGGTGTTGCTGGAACAGGCTTGGCGACGAGAAAGCCCCGAGGACGAAGAAAGCCTGGACGATGAGCTGACCCACCAGGTCTTCCTCGACACGCCGGTAATGGGGGATTTACCGGAGTTGGACGCCAACTTCGACCACGTGACGTTTTTCCAACTGGACGGCAACGGCACCACCACCGGCGTCGACGGTACATTGCGCAACTTCCGCCAGCTGCAAACACTCAAGCTCAGCAAGTGCTCTCTGGGCGCCCTGCCTGAGGCGATCCAGTACATGCCCAAGCTGTCGACACTGGAGATAACAGAGTGCGCAATCCGGTTGACGGCCGAAACGCGTGACCGGCTGGCAGCGTTGACCGACCTTGAGTTCATCAATATGAACAACAACCCCCTGGGCCACGCCCCGGATGTCAGCTCACTGCATAAACTGATCTCGCTGTACCTGAGCAACGCAGCATTGAGCGACGTTCCGGAGGGCGTATTTCGGCTCAATCAACTGCAAGTACTGGACTTGAGCAATAACGCGATCAGAGAAATACCGGCAGACCTGCTGGAGACATCAGCGACGATCAATGGCGACAGCGACTTGAGCGGCAACCCGCTGTCGGAGAAAAGCCTGGAGCGCTTGCGTGAGTACTTCCAGCGCACGGGCGTCAACTTTCAGGTTGCGGCCGCCACCGTGGACGCCCAAGGCACGCCTCTAGTCGCGCAACAACCTGATATCGAAGAAACCTGAGGGCGGGTCAACCGCGCTCGGACGGCACCGACGACAACTCGAACGGGCTGCTGCTGCGCCGCTGGTTGCGGTCTTCGCGGGGGGTGGCGCCGAAGAAGTTACGGTAAGCGCTGGAGAAATGCGGCCCCGAGGAGAAGCCGCAGGACAAGCCGATCTGGATGATCGACTTGCTGGTTTGCATCAGCATCTGGCGCGCCTTGTTAAGGCGCAGCTCCAGGTAATACTGGCTGGGAACACGGTTGAGGTATTGCTTGAAGATGCGTTCCAGTTGTCGTCGTGACACGCACACGTGCTGAGCAATTTCGTCGGTGGTCAGCGGCTCTTCGATATTGGCTTCCATGAGCAAAACCGCCTGGGTCAGCTTCGGATGGCTGGAGCCCAGGCGGTTTTGCAGTGGAATACGCTGGCGCTCGCCGCCTTCGCGGATGCGTTCCACCACCAGTTCTTCGGAGACGGCACCAGCCAGCTCGGCGCCGTGGTCACGGGCCAACACCGCCAGCAGCAGGTCGAGTACCGACATGCCGCCACAGGCGGTCAAGCGATCACGATCCCAGTCGAACAGATGGCTGGTGGCGATCACCTTGGGGAAGCGCTCGGCGAAATCGTCCTGCCAACGCCAGTGCACGGCGGCGCGGTAGCCGTCGAGCAGGCCCAGTTGCGCCAGCGGGTACACACCGGCCGACAAGCCACCGATCACACATCCCGAACGCACCAACTGCTTGAGCGCCGTACTCAGTTGCGAGGCAATGACGGTCGGCGGCTCGTCCGCCAGCAGGAACAGTTTCTGGAAGCCTTCAAGCTTACCGGCCCACGGTTCGCCCGGCAGTTGCCAGGCGCCGTCGGCCGGCGGCTCGGCCTGCAAAAACGACAACTCATAGACCACGTCCGGATGCACCCGCTGAGCAACGCGCAAGGCCTCCTCAGCCAGCGCAAGCGTGAGTGCTTTTGTGCTGGGCCAAATCAGGAAACCAATTTTATGGGCGGTCATGGTGTGCTATCCGAAGCGAGGAACGGTAATGAAGACAAAGGCCAATGCTAGCCGGTAAACCTACACAAATCTCAAAAAACGCCGAAGATCCGCCTCTTGCAGGAGCGAGCTTGCTCGCGAAAAACCTGAGAACGCCACGGGGTGTCAGGTTTCCCGCGTAATCATTGGCGATCTTTGCGAGCAAGCTCGCTCCTGCAGAAGGGACTATTTCAAGCTGCCGGAGAGGAACTGCTGAAGGCGTTCGGACTGCGGGTTAACCAGCACTTCACGCGGGTTGCCACGCTCTTCGACGATGCCTTTGTGCAAAAACACCAACTGGTTCGACACTTCACGGGCAAAGCCCATTTCGTGAGTCACCACCACCATGGTGCGGCCTTCCTGGGCCAGGTCCTGCATCACTTTCAGCACTTCGCCCACCAGCTCCGGGTCGAGCGCCGAGGTGGGTTCGTCGAACAGCATCACCTCCGGTTCCATCGCCAGGGCACGGGCAATCGCCACGCGCTGCTGCTCGCCACCGGACATATGGCCGGGGAACGCATCCTTGCGATGGCCCACGCCGACCTTGGCCAGGTAATGCTCGGCTTTTTCACGGGCGTCTTTCTTCGACATGCCCAGCACATGCACCGGAGCTTCCATCACGTTTTCAAGCGCGGTCATGTGTGACCACAGGTTGAAATGCTGGAACACCATGGACAGGCGCGAACGCATGCGTTGCAATTGTTTGGCGTCGGCGGCTTTCATGGAGCCGTCTTTGTTCGCGACCAGTTTCAGCTCTTCGTTATTGAGCAGAATCGTGCCGGCGTGGGGTTGCTCCAGCAGGTTGATGCAGCGCAAAAAGGTACTTTTGCCCGAACCACTGGAGCCGATGATGCTGATCACATCACCGGCCGCGGCAGCCAGGGACACGCCTTTGAGCACTTCATGACTGCCATAGCGTTTATGCAGGTCTTGGACTTCAAGCTTGTACATGCGGTCGGTTCTCACAAAAACAGGTGGTCAGTCGTTGAGCAAGCGCCCGTGACGCAGCGCTTCGCGCCCCGCCACCTTGGCCAGCCAGAAACCCGCTTGGGCATAACGTAGCCGTTCAACGGCAAACAAAACCCCCGAGGTGCCCGCGCTGATAATGCTGACGCGGTCGCTCAAGGGGTCAATCACTTCAAAGATCGGTTCGCCGGCTTCAACCCAGTCACCGGCTTTACGCAGGTAACTGATCACCCCGGCGTGGGGCGCGAACAGCAATTCGGTGCCTTCGAAAGGCATGCCTTCACACGGCTCGTGTTGCGGCGCCGGCCATTGGCCCTTGATCAAGCCTTGCTCGGCAAGAAACGCCAGGATGCCTTCGGCGTGGAAGATCGCCTCATCGCGGCCGGTGTCAGCCTGGCCACCCAACTCCAGCGTCGTCGCCAGGCAGGCCAGCGGAATCTGCGCGTCGGGGAAGGTGCGCGACAACCGCAGCCACGGCAATGAACAGGCCTCATCAAACGAACTGCCTCCGGAATCTTCCGCGAGCAGGCCGACCTTCACATTCAAATGCGCCGACAGCGAACGCCACTGCGGCCAGTGCTGAGGCAGCGCATACATGTGCAGCGCGGCTTCGGCGTCGCAATGCAGGTCGAGCACCACATCGGCGCTGCAGGCGTGGCTGAGCAAAATGCGTTGCATGCCTTGCAGCTGGCTGCTCGGCTCCGGCAAGGCACTGAGCACATCGCCCATGGACTGGCGGATCATGCGCACATTGGCGTGCGGGTCATCGCCCAGCTTGCCGTGCAGCCGCTCGGCGACCGGCTCGCTCAGCTCCACGAAATCGCGGTTGAAATTCTTGCCGCTGCCCACCTCGAAACGCCCCTGGTGGCTGCCTTGCAACAACTGGCCCAGGCCCATCGGGTTGGCTACCGGCACCAGCTCGATCACGCCATTGAGCGCGCCTTGGGCTTCGAGCTCGGTGAGGCGCTTTTTCAGCTCCCAGGCGGCGCGCATACCGGGCAGTTCATCGGCGTGCAGGCTGGCCTGGATATAGGCCTTGCGCTCGCCAGTGCCGAAACGAAATACGCTCAGTTGACGCTCGCAGCCCAGGTGCCCCCAGGGCAACAGGTGGTCGATACGTTCCATATCAGTGCTTCCGTGGAGCCAGGTAGCTCAGCCAGCGGCGCTCGGCCAACTTGAACATTCGCACCAGGATGAAAGTCAGGCACAGGTAGAACACACCGGCGGTGATATAGGCCTCGAACGGCAGGTAATACTGGGCGTTCACCGTGCGCGCGGCGCCGGTAATATCGATCAAGGTCACGATGGAGGCCAGGCTGGTGGTCTGCAGCATCATGATCACTTCATTGCTGTACTGCGGCAGCGCACGGCGCAGGGCCGACGGCAACAGGATGCGGCGGTACAGCTTGTAGCGCGACATGCCCATGGCCTTGGCCGCTTCGATCTCGCCGTTAGGCGTGGCCTTGAGGCTGCCGGCGATGATTTCGGCGGTGTAGGCGCTGGTGTTGATCGCAAACGCCAGGCACGCGCAGAACGTGGCGCTGGACAGCAGCGGCCACAGGAAGCTTTCACGCACGGCTTCAAATTGGGCCAGCCCGTAATAGATCAAGAACAGCTGCACCAGCATCGGCGTGCCGCGGATCACATAGGTGTAGAGCCACGCCACGCCGTTGACGATCGGCTGCCTGGACACGCGCATCAAGCCCAGGGGCAACGCGGCGAGCAAGCCGAAGAACAGCGAGATGGCGAGCAGTTTCAGGGTGGTCAGCAAGCCGCCAAGGTAAAGCGGCATGGCCTCCCAGATGACGTTGTAGTCGAAGATCATAGATCAGCCGCCCTTACGCCTACCGAGTAGCGCTTCTCAAGAGAACGCAGGGCCAGCAACGACACGCTGGTGATCACCAGGTACATCGCCGCCACTGCGAGGAAGAAGGTAAAAGGCTCGCGGGTGGCGTCGGCCGCCTGCTTGGCCTTGAACATCATGTCTTGCAGGCCCACCACTGAAATCAGCGCCGTGGCCTTGGTGAGTACCAGCCAGTTATTGGTGAAACCGGGGATCGCCAGCCGAATCATCTGCGGCACCATCACCCGGAAAAACACCTGGAAGCTGCTCATGCCATACGCAAGGCCGGCCTCGGCCTGGCCCTTGGGAATAGCCATGAAGGCGCCGCGGAAGGTTTCCGACAGGTACGCGCCAAAGATGAAACCCAGGGTGCCGATACCAGCGGCCAAGGGGTTCAGGTCGATATAGTCGTCATAGCCGAGCAACGGCGCGACGCGGTTAAGCAAGTCCTGGCCACCGTAGAAAATCAGCAGGATCAGCACCAGGTCGGGGATGCCGCGGATCACCGTGGCGTACAAGTCACCCAGCCAAGCCAACCAGCGCACCGGCGACAGGCGTAACGCGACCCCGATCAGACCCAGAACAATGGCCAAGGCCATGGACGACAAGGCGAGCTGAAGCGTCAACCATGCGCCATCGAGGATAACGGCCCCGTAGCCTTTCAACATGATTCAGGTCCTCGAAAAGGGGGATGAAAAAATGGCGCAAACTTCAGAGTGTTCTGTTGCTTGCGCCATTTCGGGTAGACAGCTGCGACTATTTACTGGGCGTCAGCGCCGTAAATATCAAAGTCGAAGTACTTGTCCTGGATTTTCTTGTATTCGCCGTTGGCACGAATCGCCGCGATGGCCGCGTTGATGCGTTCCAGGTTTTCCTTGTCGCCTTTACGCACCGCGATGCCTACGCCGTCGCCGAAGTATTTGACGTCGGTGAACGCCGGGCCGCTGAACGCATAGCCTTTGCCTGCGTCGGTTTTCAGGAAACCGTCCTGCAGCAGGGTGGCATCGGCCACGGTACCGTCGAGACGACCGGCAGCCACATCCAGGTAGATTTCGTTCTGAGTGCTGTAACCCTTGATGTCAGCACCTTTTGGCGCCAGCACTTCACGGGCGAAACGGTCATGGATAGAACCGCGTTGCACGCCGATCTTCTTGCCTTTCAGTTCATCCAGGCTGTCGCTGACGACGGTGCCTTCCTTCATCACCAGGCGCGCTGGGGTCAGGTAGTAGCGGGTGGTGAAGTCCACGGACTTCTTGCGGTCGTCGGTGATGGACATGGACGACAGGATCGCGTCGATTTTGCGCACTTTCAACGCCGGGATCAGGCCGTCGAATTCCTGCTCGACCCACGTGCACTTCACGTCCATCTGCTTGCACAGGGCGTTGCCGATGTCGTAGTCAAAACCGACGATGCTGCCATCCGGCGCCTTCGAGGCAAACGGAGGGTAAGCCGCTTCGATACCAATTTTCAGTGGCTTGCCTTCGGCGAAAGCCTGCATGGACAGCACGGACAGCGCCAGGGCGCCCAACAGCACGAGTTTCTTCATCTTGGGACTCCATCGGTATAGGGCAAAACAGCAGTATGAGCCATGGCCCACGATGCGGCGAAGGTGAAACCGAATAGCGTTGCAGCGTCCTGCGCCAGTGAGTGCCAGCGACGACGAGCGAGTGATCGGCATTCTAACGACAGGCTGGAAGCCGATATTTCCTCAATGCGACAACAATTTACAGAAGCACCGAGAAAGCCGTTCCAGCACATTGACAGCCTCTGAAATTTATGCAGAGACAAAAGATATTAAACCAGATGTTACTGCAAATTGCGGGCCTATTATTCGCAAACCCTTCTAGCACGGCAAGTGTGGCGTTTAATCTAATGTCTGATCGCGTCTAAAATGCGGTTTTCAGGCACGCACGCGTAGCACTTTGCCCCATGTCCGGGCGCTGGGTTACACATTTGGGCCGAGCGGTAACATTCAGAAATTTCCTATAAGGGAAACCGATATTTATTGGTTTGGCGGTTATGTAGGCCTGCAAAACCACCCTCAACACTCGCCATGGAATGCACCGAAAGGTGAGAGCGGGCTTGCTCGCGAATGCAGAGTGTCAGTCGACATCACTTGATCCCACCGCGTTCGCGAGCAAGCGCGCTCCCACAGGGGGCATTGTTTGCCGGACATCCACAAAAAAGCCCCACCCGGCCTGCGCCAAATGGGGCTCCAGCCCACCTACTCCGCCTTACGCGACGTTCATGGTCTTGTGCGTCTCGATCAACTGCGCCACCACGCCTGGGTCGGCCAGCGTGGAGATATCCCCCAGCCCGTCGTACTCAGCCGTGGCGATCTTGCGCAGAATGCGCCGCATGATTTTACCCGAGCGCGTCTTCGGCAAGCCCGGCGCCCACTGGATCACGTCCGGCGAGGCAATCGGCCCAATCTCCTTGCGCACCCAGTTTTTCAATTCAAGGCGCAACTGCTCGCTGGGCTCTTCGCCACCGATCAACGTGACATAAACATAAATGCCCTGCCCCTTGATGTCGTGCGGCACGCCCACCACCGCCGCCTCGGCGACTTTCGGGTGCGCGACCATGGCGCTTTCGATCTCGGCCGTGCCCATGCGGTGGCCGGACACGTTCAATACGTCGTCCACGCGCCCGGTGATCCAGTAGTAACCGTCTTCGTCACGTCGCGCACCGTCGCCGGTGAAGTACATGCCGCGGAAGGTCTTGAAATAGGTGTCCACAAAACGGTCATGGTCGCCGTACAGCGTACGCGCCTGGCCAGGCCACGAGTCGAGAATCACCAGGTTGCCTTCGGCCGCGCCTTCGATCAGGTTGCCGAGGTTGTCCACCAGCGCCGGCACCACACCGAAAAACGGCCGCGCCGCCGAACCCGGCTTAAGCGCATGTGCACCCGGCAGCGGGCTCATCATGTTGCCGCCGGTTTCGGTCTGCCACCAGGTGTCGACAATCGGGCAACGGGATTGGCCGACATTCTTGTAGTACCAGTCCCAGGCTTCCGGGTTGATCGGCTCGCCCACCGAACCGAGCAGGCGCAGGCTGCTGCCATCGGCGCCTTCGCAGGCAGCGGTGCCCGAGGCCATCATTGCGCGGATCGCGGTGGGTGCGGTGTAAAGGATATTGACCTTGTGCTTGTCGACGATCTTCGCCACCCGTGTGATGTCCGGATAGTTCGGCACGCCTTCGAACAGCAACGTAGTCGCGCCATTGGCCAGCGGGCCGTAGACAATATAAGTGTGGCCGGTGACCCAGCCGACGTCCGCCGTGCACCAATAGACTTCGCCCGGGCGGTAATCGAACACGCGCTCATGGGTCAGCGCTGCATACAACAGGTAGCCGCCGGTGGTGTGTTGCACGCCCTTGGGCTTGCCGGTGGAGCCGGAGGTGTAGAGGATGAACAGCGCTTCTTCGGCGCCCATCTCTTTCGGCGCACACACGGTGCCCGCCACTTTCATCAGGTCTTCGTACCAGATGTCGCGATGCTGGTTCCACTTGATCTGGCCATTGGTGCGTTTGCACACGATGACTTTCTGGATGCTGCTGGTTTCCGGGTTGGTCAGCGCGTCATCGACGTTGGCTTTCAGCGGAATCTTCTTACCGGCGCGGATGCCTTCGTCTGCGGTGATCACCACCTTCGACTTACAGTCGATGATGCGACCTGCCAAGGCTTCCGGGGAGAAACCGCCAAACACCACCGAATGGATCGCACCGATGCGGGTGCAGGCCAGCATGGCGACCACGGCTTCGGGGATCATCGGCATATAGATAGTCACCACGTCGCCACGGTGCACATCCTGGCCACGCAGGGCGTTGGCGAACTTGCAGACTTCTTCATGCAGTTCGCGGTAAGTGATGTTGCGGCTCTCGGCAGGGTCATCGCCCTCCCAGATGATCGCGATCTGGTCGCCGCGCTCGGCGAGATGGCGGTCCAGGCAGTTGTAGGACACGTTCAGGGTGCCGTCGGCGAACCACTTGATGTCGACATGGTGATCGTCGAACGAAGTCTGCTTCACCGTGGTGAAAGGCTTGATCCAGTCAAGACGCTGGGCTTGCTCGCGCCAGAAACCATCGGGGTTAACCACCGATTGCTGGTACATCGCCTTGTAGGTCGCCTCGTCGGTCAGCGTGTTGGCTGCTACTTCGGGACGAACGGGGTACAGGGAAGCCGCACTCATCTTTCTTACCTCGGTGACAATAGTTGTTGTTGTATGGCCCCTGTTGTAGCCGGGGTGGGCCTATAGAACCATTCGACGATGGTAGTAACAAGTCCCTACAAATTACCCAGCTATGCCGGTTCGCCGCTCTGGCCCGCGCCATGCGGCGCTTCGCGGGTTTTAAAAAAAACCTTCATCGAGGGATTGTTACAAAAACCGCCAAAAGTGTTTATCAAAACCACGGGTATATGAATATAACCCGCAGGCCTAGAATCAGCCCCGTCAACACGACACCGAGATTAACAACGCAACAGCCCCCACGAAGGCACCGTTAGTCCGAACTTCCCAATTCTTAAGTTACACACGTGGCCTCACAAGGGCCCCGTGACCCCTTTCGCCCTGAAGAAGGTCAATAGAGAAATGAAAGCGTTAGTAGTAATGGCCCTGAGCAGCTTGTTTGCAACCGCCGCCCTGGCCGACGAAGCCCCGACTGAACTGGCTGCCCAGAACGCCCCGATCGTTGAAGACTACACCTACAGCACCCACTTGGATGTCGCCAAAGTACTGTCCATGAGCAACATTCCAGAAGTGTGCGAAGTTGTACCGGTGAAGATGGAATATGAAGACTCCGAAGGGCTGCGTCATATTCTTAATTATCACGTGATGGGCAATGGTTGCTCTAACGGCTAATTAGCCGGTTAATGGTTTCTTACTCGCCGCAGGAAATTGTTCTTGCGGCAAAGAGCCGACTCGACCGCACGCAGATCAAACAGAGAAGCTGACCTGTCGACCACTCTCAGGCACACCGCCATCCAAATGTCGGAGCTGGCCTGCCTGCGAAGGCGATTTCAGCCATACCATTCGCGCCTGTCAGTGAACCCAATCTTCGTAAGACAACCCCGATACGCGACTGAACTCCCGAATGTCGTTGGTCACCAACGTACCCCACGAAGCAATTGCATGCCCTGCAAGCGCAGTATCATTTTGGCCGATGATCGACCCTTGCTCGGTTAGGCTTCGTTTTACTTCAACCGTCGCATCCACCGCCGCCAAACCCCACGGCAACACTTCATCGAGTCGATTCACAAACTCATCGACTAACGTCTTGTGTTTGGGCGATGCCTTTTTCCCAATCTGTCCATCGCATTTCGGCATAGGTAATGGCTGAAATCACGATTCGATTGCTCCTCGCAACCTCCGACGCCAGTCGCTTAAACACACACCCGGGCCGCTCACGCATGATGAACGAGCAAATGCAGGTATCCAGCGTGTGTGTCGTCACAGATTGAACCTGCCTTCATCGCCAACAAAGTCCTGACGTTCCTGAAGAAAATCTTCGTCCGCCTTGGGCAACTCACTCAGCGCCCCCCAGCTAGGTCGGACAGGCCGCAATTTAGTCGTATCCCCCATTGCGGGTGATTTCGAGCTCGCCGACTCCCTCGTATGCCATGTCGTTTGGAAATCGAATAGCCTGGTTCTTTCCGTTTTTAAAAATTGAGACTGTGCACATGATTCAACTCCTACCTATGCCTGACAGATGCAAAGTAGGGATACGTAGAAGCCTATGCGAGGCATATGGCAATTTGCCGATGATCGGACATGTGTGCCAGTTGCTAAAAAAACCTGCGGCAGCAACACCCCGTAAACTCTCACTTTGGCTCAAAAAGCGCCCCTTTTGTCTGTGGTCCGTGATCATCCGCCACAACACAAACCCGAATTTTTCCCTATAATGCGCGGGTAAATCGGGCCTGCAATATCCCTTTACACGGGGACGAAGAGCCAGACCTGAGGCCTCCGCTGGAGCCTGCGCCTGTCGCTCCGCACCTCAAGCCTCACGCAGTACCCGTTACGCCATTTCCGTTTATTTGCCTGCGCGAGCTGCTGCAACAAACGATTCCTTAAGATCCACCGCGGCCCTGGGGCTGTGTGAACACCCAACCATCCGGTTTCACACGGGCACCTTTGAGCCCTCACGCAGGAGACGACACGTCATGCTGAGCTGGGACGAATTCGACAAAGAAGAAGAAGGCGAAGTCACCGCCAAAGGCGCCAACGCCGGCCACGCCACCGAAGCCAACATGGACCGCCTCGACGGTGCCGGCGCCGCCGCCGCCATCGAAGCCCGCGCCGTCACCGCCAATGACTCCGCCGCCATCGCGCGCGCCAAGGCCGAGCTGGACAAACTCGACGTCGCCGAAGGCCTCGCCGAACTCGAAGGCGCCTCCGCCCGCGTCGCCGTTGACGAAAAACGCATGATCAACTGCCGCGCCGACCTCAACCAACTCGTGCCCTTCAAGTAC
>NZ_JASLAW010000011.1 GCF_030147005.1 Pseudomonas sp. | reverse complement strand
GTGATGAATATATTGACTGACGCACCGCATTCGCGAGCAAGCCCGCTCCCCGGTTGAACTGTGTACATCCATAAACAACAAAACCGCCCGAAGGCGGTTTTGCAGGTGGAGCACGAACTTACTGGTTGGCCAGCTTGTGTTCCAGGTAGTGAATGTTCACACCACCTTCGCAGAAGCCTTCATCACGAACCAGGTCCCGATGCAGCGGGATGTTGGTCTTGATGCCGTCGACCACGATTTCGTCCAGGGCGTTGCGCATACGGGCCATGGCCTCGTCGCGGGTCGCGCCCCAGGTGATCAGCTTGCCGATCAACGAGTCGTAGTTGGACGGAACCTTGTAACCGCTGTACAGGTGCGAATCGACGCGAACGCCATTACCGCCCGGCGCATGGAAATGCTTGACCAGGCCTGGACTCGGCATAAAGGTTTGCGGGTCTTCGGCGTTGATCCGGCACTCCAGGGAGTGGCCGTGGATCTTCACGTCGTCCTGGGTGAAGGACAGCACGTTACCGGCGGCGATGCTGAGCATCTCCTTGACGATGTCGATACCGGTGACCATCTCCGACACCGGGTGCTCTACCTGCACGCGAGTGTTCATCTCGATGAAGTAGAAGCGGCCGTTCTCGTAGAGGAACTCGAAGGTGCCGGCGCCACGGTAGTTGATGTCGATGCAGGCCTTGACGCAGCGTGCCAGGACTTCCTGGCGGGCTTTCTCGTCCAGGCCCGGTGCCGGTGCTTCTTCCAGTACTTTCTGGTGACGACGTTGCAGCGAGCAATCGCGGTCACCCAGGTGAATGGCGTGGCCCTGGCCGTCGGACAGTACTTGCACTTCCACGTGACGTGGGTTGGTCAGGTACTTCTCCAGGTAGACCATCGGGTTGCCAAACCAGGCGCCCGCTTCGGAGCGAGTCTGCTTGGCGGCTTCGATCAGGTCTTCTTCCTTGTGCACCACGCGCATGCCGCGACCACCACCGCCACCGGCGGCCTTGATGATCACCGGGTAACCGACTTCGCGGCCAATGCGCAGCGCGGTTTCCTCGTCTTCAGGCAGCGGGCCGTCGGAGCCGGGAACGGTTGGCACGCCGGCCGCGATCATGGCGTCCTTGGCCGATACCTTGTCGCCCATCAGGCGAATGGTGTCGGCTTTCGGGCCGATGAAGGCAAATCCGGATTTTTCCACCTGTTCGGCGAAATCGGCGTTTTCCGCGAGGAAGCCGTAGCCTGGGTGAATACCATCGGCGCCGGTCACTTCGGCCGCGGCGATGATGTTCGAGACTTTAAGGTAGGAGTTCGCGGCCAGTGGCGGGCCAATGCAGATGCTTTCGTCCGCCAGTTTCACGTGCATCAATTCGGTATCGGCCGTCGAGTAAACAGCGACGGTCTTGATGCCCTCTTCCTTACAGGCGCGCAGGATACGCAGCGCGATCTCGCCGCGGTTGGCGATCAGGACTTTTTGCAGTTTCTTCGCAGGTTTCAACATCGAAGGCGCTCCGCGGTTCAAACGATGGTGAACAGCGGCTGGTCGTACTCAACCGGCTGACCGTTTTCTACCAGGATGGATTCGATGACGCCGGCTTTTTCAGCCGTGATGTGGTTCATCATCTTCATCGCTTCAACGATGCAGATGGTGTCGCCCACTTTCACGGTCTTGCCTACTTCAACGAAGGCTGGCGAGGTCGGTGCCGGGGTGCGGTAGAACGTACCGACCATTGGCGACTTGACCACGAAACCGTTCAGCGCAGGGGCTGCCGGCGCCGCGGGTGCGGCAGCTGGAGCGGCGGCAGGTGCGGCAGCGGCTGGAGCCGGTGCTTGCATCTGTGGCGCGTAGAACTGTTGGGCCGGGGTCTTGCTGTGACGGCTGATCCGTACGGACTCTTCGCCTTCCTTGATTTCCAGCTCGTCGATACCGGATTCTTCCAGCAGTTCGATCAGTTTCTTAACTTTACGGATATCCATGAATCATCAACTCCCAAGGGTCGGTCAGGGGCGTTTAGCCTGTTCTTCAACGTGTTCCAGGGCGGCCTCCAGGGCCAGTCGGTAACCGCTGGCGCCAAGGCCGCAGATCACTCCTACCGCTACGTCCGAGAAGTAAGAGTGATGGCGGAAAGCTTCGCGTTTGTGCACGTTCGATAAATGCACTTCGATGAATGGGATGCTCACCGCCAGCAGCGCGTCACGTAATGCAACACTTGTGTGCGTGAAAGCGGCGGGATTGATCAGAATAAAGTCCACGCCTTCGCCGCGCGCGGCATGGATGCGATCAATCAATTCATACTCGGCATTGCTTTGCAGGTAGAGCAAATGGTGGCCGGCAACACGGGCCCTCTGTTCCAGATCAAGGTTGATCTGATCCAGGGTCACTGCCCCGTAGACGCCCGGTTCACGGGTGCCGAGCAGATTCAGGTTGGGTCCGTGAAGAACCAGTAAGGTCGCCATCGGCTGTTCCTTGTTATTGGTGGGGTACGGCAGAACCCGGCGACTATGCCGCAAAGCCTTTGTGACTGTCCAGTTCTATGCAGTAGGCGGCACGATTAGCGAGGATTGCGCAAAATTTATGACTGTGGTCCAGGTTCTGGTCATTGGTAACACTGTCGTGAAATCCATGACGCTCCACTGTGGGAGCGGGCCTGTTCGCGAATGCGGTGGGTCAGTGATGAATGTGCCAACTGATGAACCGCATTCGCGAGCAAGCCCGCTGCCACATTTTGATCTCCATATGGTTTTGGATATTCATGAGCGAGGGGGTCGGGTCAGACGCGAAAGGCCTGCACCGCCGTATTGAGCTGCCCACCCAGCACCAGCAGGTGTTCGCCCTGGCGCCGGCCCTGGCCGATACGCAGCAAATTGTCCTCACCCAACTGGTGTATCCGCTCGCTGTTATCGCGAATCTCGCTCACCGCGCCGCTCTGCTGGGCAGTCACATCGGCGATGCGCACCGCCGTGTCGGAAATGGTCTGGATCGCCCCGACGATTTCATCCAGCGCGCCGTCCGCGGCCTGGGCTTGCTCGGCGGTGGCTTCGGCGTGTTCGACCTGCGCACGCATGCCTTGCACCGATTGGTGGGCGGCGGTTTGCAGGCCGGCGATCAGGCCCTGGATTTGGGCGGTGGCGCCGGCGGTGCGTTGGGCCAGGGAGCGCACTTCATCGGCGACCACGGCAAAACCACGTCCGGCTTCACCGGCGCGGGCAGCCTCGATAGCCGCGTTGAGCGCCAGCAGGTTGGTCTGGTCGGCGATCGAGCGGATCACTGTGAGTACGCCGCCGATGGTGGCGGATTCTTCGGCCAGTTTCTCGATCATCTGCGCGTTTTGCTGCACTTCACCCACCAGCGCATGCAGCCCGGCCAGGCTCAGGCCGATCACCCGCTGGCCTTGTTCCACGGCTACGCCTGCGCTGCGGCTGGCACCCGCGGCCTGGCTGGCATCGCCCGCCACTTGCTGGATGGTTGCTTCCAGTTCGCCCAGGGAGTCACGGATCTGCGCGGTATCTCCGGCCTGGCGTTCGGCGCCGTCGTGCAGGCCGCTGCTCAGTTCGGCGAGGGCGCGGCTGCTGCCGGCGACTTCCTCGGCATTGCCGCGAATCGTGCCGACAAGGTCCACCAGATAAGCGCGCAGGCGGTTAAGCGAGGCTTCAATATCGTGCAGTTCGCGGTTGGTCCTGCCCAGGGCGATCGGCTGGCTGAAGTTGCCTTCGGCCCAGGTGGACAGCGCCGGGGCGAGGTTGGTCAATACCCGCGCCAGGCGGCGCTGCAGGGTATCGATCAACAGGGCGATCAGCAGGATCAGGCCGATCATCAGCCCTTGTATCAGGCGCACTTCGCCCTGGATTCTGGCGTGTTGGGCGCGCACCACCGGCTCCAGGCCGGCGATGGCTTGTCGCACGTCGGTGATCTTGATGTGAGTGGCGGCGGCGAGGCCGGTGCGCTGTTGAATCTGATCGCGGGTGCGCTTGAGTTCGGCGGGGTAGCGGGTCAACAGGCTGTTGAGTTCTCGCTTGAGGTCAACGCCGGTGTCCTGGGCTTCGGTTTTTTCACTGTTCTCCAGGCCCATCAAGGCGGAAAAATCGTCGGTGTTGGATTCGGCGCTGGCCTTGACGCCCAGTAATGGCAACTGCGCCAACAGGTCGGCCTGGCTACGGATGTTGGCGATTTCGCGCTCGACATCATCGGCCAGCTCGGCGCGCCCGCTGCTGACCAGTTTGTCGCGGGCCAGGGACAGCTTGCCCAAGTGTTGCGAGGCGGCCAGCAGCGGTGGCAGATAGCGCGCCGCTTCCGGGGAATTGACCGCGCCGGCGTACTGGCTCAATTGCTCCAGATTCGCCCCCAGTTCGCGTTCGGCTTGCAGTAACAGCGCTTGTGGGTCGCCGGCCAGTTTGCCGGCGGCGAGCAGGTCGGTTTTGCTGAAGGTGTCCAGGTCCGCGAGGCTGGGGCGCAGGTTCTGCGCAAGTTCCGGCGGCAGCAGGTCGAGCTGCTGCAACAGGTTTTGCAGGCTCTGGTCGGCGCTGCTCAAGCGCAGGGCATCGCCGCTGGCCAGGTAGTCGTCGATATTGCGTGCGGTCTGGTTCTCAAAGGCCTGGGACAGTCCGAGATAGCGTTCCATCAGCAGGTACGGCCGCTCCAGCGCCCGTTGCGACCACCACAGCGTCGCCCCCAATGCCAGGCAAACGGCAACCAGAAGAAGGGTATTGAGATTGGTCAGCAACTTCAGGCGCATGCGTGGTTTCAACCGACAGCAAAAGATAAGGGCCTGAAGTTATTGCGTTTCCATTACAGCGTTATGACCGACTTAGTGAATTCTGGTGAAAAGATGGCACTTTGCTTTGATGTGCGCGCAGCCTGCACGCGGTTACGCCCGGCATGCTTGGCCCGGTACAGCGCCTCGTCTGCCAGAGCGGCCATCGTCAAGCTGTCGGAGGCGTCGCACAACTCCACCAGCCCGGCGCTGAAGGTGCACCATAAATCATGAGGCTGGGCCGGGTAGTGAATTTCCGCGAAGCGCCCACGAATATCGTCCAGTACTTTGCAGGCCGATTCGAGGTCGGTGTCGGGCATCACGATGGCGAATTCTTCACCGCCATAACGGCCGATGTAGTCGGTCTTGCGCAAACGCTGCTTGAGGAACAGCGCCAGGCTTTTGATGACCCGGTCGCCCATGGGGTGACCGTGGCTGTCATTGACCCGCTTGAAGTGGTCGATATCGAGCATGGCAAAGCTCAGCGGCTTGTTCTCGCGACGGGCGCGGAAGCTGCAGTCTTCGAGCAATTGCAGAATATGCGTGTGGTTGTACAGCCCGGTCAGGCTGTCGCGCACCATGCGCGCCTTCAAATTGCGCGCACGCGCCGCGCGGTTGCGCACGGTGGTGATCAGATGGCGCGGCTTGATCGGCTTGGTAAGGAAGTCGTCACCGCCTTCGCTCATCGCATCGAGCTGTTTGTCCAGGTCGTCTTCGGCCGACAGGTAGATGATCGGCACGCTGACATAGCGGTCGTTGTGGCGAATCACCTTGGCCAGTTCGGTGCCCGTACAGGCTGGCATATACATGTCGAGGATGATCAGGTCGGGCTGGAAGTCCGCCAACTCGGCCATGGCCTGGATCGGCTCGATCAATGTGCGGGTGACGATGCCGGCACCGTTGAGCAGGCGCTCGGTGTGCAACGCCTGGGCGCGGGAGTCGTCAATGATCAGCACTTTATACGGCTCATATTGAGCGACGCAGGTGAGCACTTCGATTTTTTCCAGCAGGCTTGAGGCTTCCAGCGTGCCGGTCAGGAATTCTTCGCCACCGGCGCGCACGGCGGCGAGGCGGGTCGGGGTGTCGGTTTCATGCAGGCTGAAAAACAGCAGCGGCAGCTTTTGCTCCAGGCCTTGCTGGGCTTCGGCGGCCAGCTTGAGCCCCATTCCGGCGCCGCAAAAGTCCACGTCCATCACGATAGCCGACGGCAGGTGCTCGGCCATGGAGGCGCGAAAGGCCGCGACGCTGCCCAGGGATTGGGCGCTCATGCCAAAGAATTCCAACTGCTTGGCCAGGCGCTCGGCGCGGTCGTGGTCGGCCAGCATCACGTAGATGGGCTTGCGCATCGGCGGCAGCAGGGTTTGCTCAAGCTGGTCGCCCTGACGCAGCCCGGTGCGCGACAAGCGCTGCATCAAGCGATTGAGCTCGCTGATCAAATGGCTGCTGAGGCGGCCACGGTTCTCGTCCACGGCCTTGAGGGACTCGCCTATGCGATGGGCCAGTCGGCTATGTTCGGGCTGTTCAAAACGCTCGGCAAAGCGCAGCAGGCGCAAGTTGGCTTCGTTGAGCTCGGAGAAATCGGCGTTCGACCATTCGCTTCGCTGCAGACGCTGCCAGATCTCAAGAATTTGACGTGCCTGATGAATGACCCGCTGGGCAAAATGCTGCTTGAGACGCTCGCGGCTGGGTTCTTCTGACTCGGTCATATCCTGACTACTGTGAAGGTGCATGCTGAGGTCGACTAGTGGCCCTATGCTAGCACTCTCTTTAATGTTGCATGAGTGTCATACGTCAATTAAGTACGCCGCGGCGCTATTCATTTTTTGACTGCGTGGTCGCGCTGTTTAAAAAGCGTGCATCCTTTATAGTCCAAACTTCGGTATGCGCCAATTTGGTTTAAAAGCCCGCACCGATGGGCACGATGGGGTAGGGTTGTGGTCGGAGTGTTTGACCGCACCCGGACAATTTGTGCATGAACTCAAGTGATTGAAAGGATATCGCCATGCTGGACTGGAAAAACCGCCAAAGCAGTGCCAAAGGCCCCGCCCCCGAGCCCAAGTCGGCCAACCGCAGCTACCTTCGCAACCTGCTGATGAGCCGCGCCCTGCTCAGCGTGGTGTGCTTGTACTTGCTGGTCACCGGTGGCCTGGGTTGGTATTGGAGCCAGGAGCCGGCGCTGTTTCCGGTCCAGCAAAACGCCCAGCTTGCCGCCGAGAAGGAAGGCAAGCAGATGGTGATCGGCTACACCACCGTCGAGACCTTGAAAACCGTGGTCGGCACCTTGCTGAACAAGCCCGGTGGCTACATTTCCAACGACCGTTTCCCGCCAGGCCTGTGGATGGACAACATGCCGAGCTGGGAGTACGGCGTGCTGGTGCAGGTGCGTGACCTGAGCCGCGCCCTGCGCAAAGACTTCGCCCGTTCCCAGTCGCAGTCGGCTGAAGACGGTGACCTGGCCAAGGCCGAGCCGCGTTTCAACTTCGACAACAAGAGCTGGGTGCTGCCGTCCAGTGAGTCGGAATACCAGGAAGGCATCAATTCCCTGAGCCGCTACGAAGCGCGCCTGTCCGACCCGAACCAGAAAGGCGCGCTGTTCTATGCCCGCGCCGACAACCTGAACAACTGGCTGGGCGATGTCGCCACCCGTCTGGGTTCGCTGTCGCAACGCCTGTCGGCGAGCGTGGGCCGGGTCAAGCTGAACACCGCACTGAAAACCGAAGCGCTGGCGCCGGGTGAAGTGCCGCAGGTCGATGAAGAAGTGGTGGAAACCCCATGGATGCAGATCGACAACGTGTTCTATGAGGCCCGGGGCCAGGCATGGGCCTTGTCCCACCTGCTGCGCGCCATCGAAGTCGACTTTGCCGACGTGCTGGCCAAGAAAAACGCCACCGTCAGCGTGCGCCAGATCATTCGTGAGCTGGAAGCCTCGCAGGAACCGGTCTGGAGCCCGATGATTCTCAATGGCAGCGGCTTCGGTGTACTGGCGAACCATTCGCTGGTGATGGCCAACTACATTTCCCGAGCCAACGCTGCAGTGATCGATTTGCGTCAGCTGCTCAACCAGGGTTGATGATGGACGCTACTCAAAAGGAGGCCGCCCACCGGGTGGCCTCCGATGCTGAACTGATCTGCTGGGTCGACGAGCAAGACAACCTGCTCGGCCACCTGGTCAGGTCCGACCTTCGCCAGCGCGGCCTGATCGGCCGTTGCACCTTTATTTTCCTGTTCAATTCCAAGGGTGAGCTTTGCGTGCATCGGCGCACCCTGAGCAAAGCCCTGTATCCGGGGTTCTGGGACACGGCGGCCGGGGGCATGGTGGGCGCAGGCGAAAGTTATGCCGTGTCGGCAGCCCGTGAATTGCAGGAAGAACTGGGCGTGGGCGG
Organism: Pseudomonas sp.; assembly: GCF_030147005.1. Classification (GTDB taxonomy): domain Bacteria; phylum Pseudomonadota; class Gammaproteobacteria; order Pseudomonadales; family Pseudomonadaceae; genus Aquipseudomonas. The sequence goes on along the minus strand of NZ_JASLAW010000011.1, from coordinate 13,589 downwards.
GGTGGAGTTGACCGAGCACGACCATTTCTACTTTGAGGATGGGAACAGCCGGCTCTGGTGCAAATCCTACTCGGCGGTGTGGGACGGCCCTCTGTGTCTGCAGCCTGAAGAGGTCATGGAAGCACGCTTCATGCCCCTCGAAACGGTGCTGGGAGAGGCCGGGCAAAAGCCCTATTGCCCGGACGCCCAGGAAGGCTTGCGGCGCTATCTCGCCTTGCGTCGCTAAAGTTGCATAAATTGGCGCCATTTGGCTCTTAGCAACGGGGCTTTTTGCCGTTACACTGCGCGCCTTTTCACCCGAACCACATTAGCGGTTCGGTAGCGCTGCCCCTGCCTGAGTGGGGCTTCGCGGTCGGTCACCGCCCTTTGCGGCGCCGATCAGTCTTCATCCTCCCAAGAGGATTGCCGGTGGCCAAAAAAGCCGCATCCTTCGCCGCCCTTGGTGGCCTGGTATTTTCCACCGATGCAGGTCGACACTGCCCGGACTGTCGTCAGCCCGTGGACTCGTGCACCTGCAAACAAACCCTGATCCCTGAAGGCGACGGCATTGCCCGCGTGCGGCGCGAAAGCAAGGACCGTGGCGGCAAAACGGTGACCACCATCACCGGCGTGCCGCTGGCTGAAGAGGCGCTCAAGGAACTTGCCACCACGCTGAAAAAGCGTTGCGGCACCGGTGGCGCGTTGAAAGACGGGGTTATCGAAATCCAGGGCGATCATGTCGAACTGCTGTTGGCCGAGCTGATCAAGCTCGGTTACAAGGCCAAGAAGTCCGGCGGCTGAAAGCCTCTTCCCAACCTGTGTCTAAACTCTGTCCTGCGAGCGAGGTCTACCTCCCTAACAGGCAAATCGTCATTTTCATTCTTTAGACTGCGCCAGCCTCCGCGCGAGGTGGCGCCTTCGCCTTCATTTATAGGGGACTTCGATGTCCGTACGACGCACACGCAAAGACGATGGCAGCCAATGGACAGTTGCGGACAGCCGCAGTGTTTACGGGATTCGCCATTGGGGGGCCGGTTATTTCGCGATCAATGAAGCCGGTCGCGTAGAAGTCCGTCCGAACGGTCCGAACAGCACGCCTGTCGATCTGTATGAACAAGTCGACGAGCTGCGCAAAAGCGGCCTGTCGTTGCCACTGCTGGTGCGCTTCCCCGATATCCTGCAAGACCGTGTACGCCAGCTCACCGGCGCGTTCGATTCGAACATCGAACGCCTGGAATATCAGAGCCAATACACCGCGCTGTACCCGATCAAGGTGAACCAGCAGGAAGCGGTGATCGAGAACATCATCGCCACCCAGAACGTCTCCATCGGCCTGGAAGCCGGCTCCAAGCCTGAGCTGCTGGCCGTGTTGGCCCTGGCGCCGAAGGGCGGCACCATCGTCTGCAACGGTTACAAGGACCGTGAGTTCATCCGCCTGGCGCTGATGGGCCAGAAGCTCGGCCACAACGTATTTATCGTGATCGAGAAAGAATCCGAAGTTGAGCTGGTGATCGAAGAGGCTGCCAGCCTCAAGGTCAAGCCGCAGGTTGGTTTGCGTGTGCGCCTGTCGTCGCTGGCGTCGAGCAAGTGGGCGGACACCGGCGGCGAGAAGTCCAAGTTCGGGTTGTCGGCGGCGCAACTGCTGTCGGTGGTCGAGCGTTTCCGCGCGGCGGGCCTGGACCAGGGCATCCGCTTGCTGCACTTCCACATGGGCTCGCAGATCGCCAACTTGGCCGACTACCAGCACGGGTTCAAGGAAGCCATTCGTTACTACGGCGAACTGCGCAACCTCGGCCTGCCGGTGGACCACATCGACGTAGGCGGTGGCCTGGGCGTGGATTACGACGGTACCCACTCACGTAACGCCAGCTCCATCAACTACGACATGGACGACTACGCCGGCGTGGTGGTGGGCATGCTCAAGGAATTCTGCGACGCGCAGAGCCTGCCGCACCCGCACATCTTCTCCGAAAGCGGCCGTTCCCTGACCGCTCACCACGCCATGCTGGTGGTGCAGGTGACCGACGTCGAGAAGCACAACGACGAAATCCCGACCATCGAAAACAAGGAAAGCCTGCCGGAAACCGTGCAATGGCTGGTGGACCTGCTAGGCCCGACCGATATCGAGATGGTCACCGAAACCTACTGGCGCGCCACTCACTACATGAGCGACGTGGCCACTCAGTACGCCGACGGTAAACTGACCCTGGCCGAGAAAGCCCTGGCCGAACAGTGCTACTTCGCTGTGTGCCGTCGCCTGCACAACTCGCTCAAAGCCCGCCAGCGCTCGCACCGCCAGGTGCTGGACGAGCTCAACGACAAGTTGGCCGACAAATACATCTGCAACTTCTCGGTGTTCCAGAGCCTGCCGGACACCTGGGCCATCGGCCAGGTACTGCCGATCCTGCCGCTGCATCGCCTCGACGAAGAGCCGCTGCGCCGCGCGGTGCTGCAAGACCTGACCTGCGACTCCGACGGCAAGATCAAGCAATACGTCGACGAGCAGAGCATCGAAACCAGCCTGCCGGTGCATGCCTTGAACGAGGGCGAAGACTACCTGCTGGGTATTTTCCTGGTGGGTGCTTACCAGGAAATTCTGGGCGACATGCACAACCTGTTCGGTGACACCGACTCGGTGAACATCTATCAGCGTGAAGACGGTTCGGTGTACAGCGCCGGTATCGAGACCCACGACACCATCGAAGACATGCTGCGCTATGTGCACTTGTCCCCGGAGGAGTTGATGACCCATTACCGCGACAAGTGCGCCAGCGCGAAGATCTCCGCGTCGGAACGCACCCAGTTCCTGGACGCGCTGCGCCTGGGCCTGACCCGTTCTTCGTACCTGTCCTCGTAAGTGAAGTAGCCCGGCTCCAATGTGCGAGCCGGGCTTGCCCTAATGCCAGTCAGTTAAGGAGGAGCGCTTTACCGTGGCGTGGGGGCGTGGTCCCCCTGGGCTGCGCCGCACTGCCATTTTATGGGGTGGCGTGGCGGCCCAGCGGGAGCAAGCTCCCTCGCCACAGGCCGACGGTTGCCTGCTCTAGCGCTTAACTGACTGGCATTGGGGCTTGCCCGCCAATGCGGTACATCAGTCAATCCTGTGTTCACTGATCCACCGCTTTCGCGAGCAAGCCTCACACATGGATCTTGGTTTACTTGTTCTGGATACCTTGGACGATCAGGCAATACTGGGTTTGGCACTTGGTGTTGGTACCCACCAGCGAGGCGGATCTCAGCGCGTCATTTGGTGACACTGCAGAGACCGTCACGGGGTTGCGATTGTCCAGCCGTACGCGGCCGTTGGGTTCCAGCACCAGCTTCTTGCCTTGTTGTGTCGCGTACACCTGAAAATCGCTTTGATTCCATACCTCCACCATCGTCGTCGAGGCCAGGTCTGTCGTGATTGGTGGGGCCTGAACAGGGTTCACGTCGACCCGGCCGCTCGGATCACTCACGGTGTCTGCGATTGCCACTTGGATGAAAGCCCCCACCGTCCAGGCAATGAGGCAGAGTTGCCCATTTTTACTCATGTTTGATCATCCTTAATTGAGTGAGCGTATGGCCTCAAGCGTACTCCCCCTCATGGCCGATCTTCGTTCATTCCACTCCAACGGCGGAGGTTTGTAACCTGTGAAAACTAACAGGTGGAATGGCCGAGCCATTGATTCCTTTTATTCAAGCGCCAGGCAATCGCCCACAGCGTCAGACTGCGCACCGCCATAAATATCAGAAAGGTTATCCACAGCCCGTGGTTGCCCAACCCCTGCAACGCCCACGCAACCGGCAGCACCAACAGCACCGTCAGCAACATCCCATTGCGCATTTCCCGCGCCCGCGTTGCACCGATAAACAGCCCATCGAGCAAATAACTCCACACTGCAATCAACGGCAATACCGCAAGGTAGGGCAGGTAGAGGTCGGCGGTGTCGCGCACGCTTGGGATATCGGTCTGCATGGCGATGAACAAATGCCCGCCGAAGGTGAACAGCAACGCGAAGCCCAGGCTTGCGATCAATGACCAGCCACAGGCAACCACCAACGAACGCCTTAACGCCGGTTGATCGCGCGCGCCGATGGCGTGGCCGCACAGGGCTTCGACCGCATGGGCCAGGCCGTCCAGTGCATGAGCGGTCAGCAGCAGGCCATTGAGCAACAGCGCGTTGGCCGCCACGGTCGCATCCCCCAGGCGCGCGCCTTGTACCGTGATCATGAAAAACACCGACTGCAACGCCAGGCTGCGGATAAAGATGTCGCGGTTCACCGCCAGCAACGGGCGCCAGCTTTGCCATTGTTTCAGCGCGGCCCAGGCGATATGCCCAGGGTAGGCGCGCAGGGCCGGTTGCGTCAGGGCCAGGCCGAGCAGGGCGCCGGTCCACTCGGCAATCACCGAGGCGCGGGCCGAACCGACCACGCCCCAATCCAGCCCGAGGACGAACCACAGGTTCAGCGCGATATTGACCAGGTTGGTGGTCAGCAGAATCGCCAACGGCGCGCGGGCGTTTTGGGTGCCGAGGAACCAGCCGACCAGTGCGTAACTGGCCAGTGCGGCGGGTAAGCCAAACAGGCGTGTATGGAAGAATTCGCGGGTCAGTTGGTTCAGCTCGGCGGAGGGCTGCATCCACTCCAGCGCCAGGTGGCTGAGCGGAATGCCCACCGTGCCGAGCAGCATCGCCAGCCCCAGCGCCAGCAGCAGGCCTTGCAGCAGGATCTGGCGCAATGCCGCGCCGTCATTGCGCCCGGCGGCCTGGGCGGCAAAGCCGGTGGAGCCCATGCGCAGGAAACCCATGGCCCAGGCGAGGAAGGTATACAGGCTGGCGCCGACGGCCACCGCACCCAGTTGGTGGGCGTGGGGCAGGTGGCCGATGACCATGCTGTCGACCAGCGCCACCAGCGGCACGGAGATATTCGACAGGATCATCGGCGCGGCCAGGGCCCAGACACGGCGATGGGTGGGGCGGTGGCGCCAGTCGGCGAGCAGGGCGGTCATGAAGGCTCCTTGGTGGAGCGGCATTGTAACCGTCCCTTGGCAACACAGCAGGCCCACATGCCGGTCTGCGATGTGTGTGAGATTTGGCTGCAGCTTGATTCCGCTCAGAACCAACCCACCCTCCGTCGGTCAATGTGATCGGCGCCACAGCGGCTTGGCCGGCGCTGATATATAGTTCACCCCCCGGTTTCCTCTGACTATGAGTGCCCCATGTTTAACAAAGGATTGTTCCTGGCCTGCGCGCTGGCCCTGCTGAGCGCCTGCGATTCTTCCGATAAACCGTCCGCGCCGGCTGCTCCAGCGGCAAGCGTGGCGCCCAAACCCGCCAAGGCGGCGGTGGATGTGGCGGCGTTGAAGCAGCGTTACGCCGGGCGCGAGTTGAGCGTGGTGGACGTGTCCGAGGTGCAGTTGGATGGGGCCAGCACGCTGTCGGTGAGTTTCTCCATTCCGTTGGACCCCGATCAGAAGTTCGCCGACAAAGTCCATTTGGTGGACAGCAAGTCGGGCAAGGTCGATGGCGCCTGGGAGCTCTCGGACAACCTCATGGAATTGCGCCTGCGCCACCTGGAGCCGCAGCGCAAGTTGGTGCTGACCGTCGACGCCGGGGTCAAGGCGGTCAACGGCAACACGCTCGCCGCCGAGTACATCGCCCGTCTGGAAACCCGTGACCTGCAAGCCACCGTCGGCTTCGCCAGCCGCGGCACGCTATTGCCGACGCGCCTGGCCGAAGGTTTGCCGGTGATCGCGCTGAACGTCGACAAGATCGACGTCGAATTCTTCCGCATCAAGGCCGAGTCCCTGCCGTCGTTCCTGGCGCAGTGGGGGCGCAATACCAGCCTGCAAAGTTACGAGTCCCGCGAATTGCTGCCGATGGCCGATCTGGTCTATGGCGGGCGTTTTGACTTGAACCCGGCGCGCAACACCCGCGAAACCCTGTTGCTGCCGATCGCCGGCCTCAAGCAATTGCAGGAGCCCGGTGTTTACCTCGCAGTGATGCGCGCCTCCGGCACTTACAATTACTCGCAACCTGCCACCTTGTTCACCCTGAGTGATATCGGCCTGTCGGTGCACCGCTACGCCAATCGCCTGGATGTATTTACCCAGGCGCTGGAAGGCGGCAAGGCGTTGAATGGCGTCGAACTGGAAATCCTTGATGCCGAAGGCCGTGTGCTCGGCCAGGGCAAGACCGAGGACGGTGGCCACGCCGAGTTGCCGCTGCCGAAAAAAGCCCAGGTGTTGCTGGCCAAGCAGGGTGAACAAACCAGCCTGCTGCGCCTGGACAGTGCCGCGCTGGATCTGGCCGAGTTCGATATCGGTGGCCAGCCGTCCCATCCGCTGCAGTTTTTTGTATTCGGCCCGCGTGACCTGTATCGCCCCGGCGAAACGGTGCTGCTCAATGCCCTGTTGCGCGACAAGGACGGCAATGCCGTCAAGCCACAACCGGTGAGCGTCGAAGTGCGCCGCCCCGATGAGCAGGTCAGCCGCAAATTCGTGTGGGACGCCGACGCCTCCGGCCTCTATCAATACTCGCTGCAACTGGCCGGCGAAGCGCCGACCGGGCGTTGGCAGTTGGTGTTCGACCTGGGCGATGGCAAGCCGCAGCTGTATGAGTTCCTCGTCGAAGACTTCCTGCCCGAGCGCCTGGCACTGGAGCTCAAGGGCAGCGACACCGCGCTGAGCCCGGCGGATAACCCGGTCATTCAGGTCAACGGCCGTTATCTGTACGGCGCGCCGGCCTCGGGCAATCGGGTCAGCGGGCAGGTCTATGTGCGCCCGCTGCGCGAGGCGGTCAAAGCGTTGCCGGGCTACCAGTTCGGCTCGGTCACCGAAGAAGAGCTGAGCCAGGATTTCGAACTGGACGAAAGCACGCTGGACGCCAAGGGCCAGGAAGAACTGACCCTGGAAAGCAAATGGGCCGAGGCCAAGTCGCCGCTGCAACTGATCGTGCAAGCCAGCCTGCAAGAGTCGGGCGGGCGGCCGATCACCCGGCGTCTGGTGCAACCGATCTGGCCGGCCGAGCAATTGCCGGGCTTGCGCGGGCTGTTTGACGGTACTGAAACCAATGGCGACGGCCCGGCGGAATTCGAAGTGCTGGTGGCCAACCAGGACGGGCAGAAACTCGCAGCGCAGAACCTCAAGGTGCGTCTGGTGCGTGAGCGCCGTGACTACTATTGGAACTACTCCGACAATGATGGCTGGAGCTATCACTACAACGAAAAATTCCTCAACCTCGACGAGCAAACCCTCGACATCAAGGCCGGAGACACCGCCAAGGTCAGCTTCCAGGTGGAATGGGGCCCTTATCGCGTCGAGGTCGAAGACCCACAGACCGGCTTGATCAGCAGCCTGCGCTTCTGGGCCGGCTACCAGGCCCAGGACAACACCGAAGGCGGCGCCGTGCGTCCCGATCAGGTCAAGCTGGCGCTGGATAAACCCGCCTATGGCGATGGCGACACCGCCAACGTTACCGTCACGCCGCCGGCGGCCGGTAAAGGCTACCTGTTGGTAGAGTCCGCCGAGGGGCCGCTGTGGTGGCAGGAAATCGACGTGCCGGCCGAAGGCAAGAGCTTTGCCGTGAAGCTCGACCCGAAATGGTCGCGGCATGATCTGTACGTGAGCGCGCTGGTGATCCGTCCTGGCGAGCGCAAAGCCAACATTACCCCCAAACGTGCGGTGGGCCTGCTGCACCTGCCGTTGGACCGTACCCAGCGCAAGCTTGGACTCACGCTGACGGCGCCGGAAAAAATGCGCCCCAAACAGCCGCTGACGGTGAAGATCGCCGCCAAAAATGCCGACGGCAGTGTGCCCAAGCAGGTGCATGTGCTGGTGGCCGCGGTAGACGTGGGCATCCTCAATATCACCGAATACCCGACCCCCGATCCGTACTCCAGCCTGTTCGGCCGCAAGGCCTATGGCGTGGACCAGTTCGACATCTACGGCCAGTTGATCGAAGCCGGGCAGGGCCGTCTGGCCAGCCTGGCGTTCGGTGGCGATGCGGCATTGGCCAAGGGCGGCAAGCGCCCGGACACCAGCGTGACCATCGTCGCCCTGCAAAGCGCGCCGGTCACGCTGAACGAGCAGGGCGAGGGCGAAGTCAGCGTCAATATTCCTGACTTCAACGGCGAACTGCGTCTGATGGCCCAGGCCTGGAGCGATGATCGCTATGGCATGGCCGAAGCCAAGACGGTCATCGCCGCGCCGCTGATCGCCGAGCTGTCGGCGCCGCGCTTCCTGGCGGGCGGTGACCAGACCACCCTGGCGCTGGACCTGTCCAACTTGTCCGGCAAGGCGCAGAAACTCGACGTGCAACTGACCGCCGAAGGGCAGCTTGAGCTGGCCGCGAACGGCACGCAAACCGTTGAACTCAAACAAGGCCAGCGCACCACGTTGCGCATCCCCGTAAAAGCCTGGGGCGGCCTGGGGCAGGGCAAAGTCAGAGTGACGGTCAATGGCCTGGACCTGCCAGGTGAAAACCTGCCGCCGTTCAGCCGTGAATGGACCCTGGGCGTGCGCCCTGCTTACCCGGCCTTGCTCAAGCATTACCGCGCCGTGCTCAAGGACCAGCCGTGGAGCTTGCCGTCGGGCACGCTGGATCAGTTCGACAGGTCGGGGCGCGAGGCGTTGTTGAGCCTGTCCAGCCGGCCGCCGTTGAACCTCGGCGCGCAGATCAGCGCACTCAGGGCTTACCCCTACGGCTGCCTGGAGCAAACCGCCAGCGGTTTGTACCCATCGCTCTATGCCGATGACGCCTTGCTTAAACGCCTGAGCATCAAGGGCGAGCCGGATGCCGAACGTAAACGCAAGATCGAGCTGGGCATCGAGCGCCTGCTGGGCATGCAGCGCTACAACGGCAGCTTTGGTTTGTGGGGCGCGGACGGCGAGGAAGAATATTGGCTGACCGCCTACGTCACCGATTTCCTGCTGCGCGCCCGTGAACAGGGGTTTGCGGTACCGGCCGAGGCACTGAAGAAGGCCAGTGAACGTCTGCTGCGCTATGTGCAGGAGCGCAACCTGATCGAAGTCGACTACAGCGACAACGCCGAACACACCCGTTTCGCCGTGCAGGCCTACGCCGGCATGGTGCTGGCGCGCAGTCAGCAGGCGCCGCTGGGGGCGTTGCGCAGTATTTTCGAACGGCGCAGCGATGCGCGTTCCGGCTTGCCATTGGTGCAGTTGTCCATCGCCCTGCAGAAAATGGGCGACCAGCCGCGTGCGGACCAGGCGCTGCTCGCCGGCCTGGCGGCGCAGCGCAGCGCCAAGGAATGGTTGGCCGACTATGGCAGCCCGTTGCGCGATCAGGCGATGATCCTGGCGTTGCTGGAAGAAAATGACCTGGCCAAGGGCAAGCGCGAGGAACGTTTGTTTACCCTGGCTGACCAGTTGGCGGCCAGCCCGTATCTGTCGACCCAGGAGCGCAATTCGCTGTTCCTGGCCGGGCGGCTCGGGCTCGCCCAGCCAGAGGCAAGCTGGCAGGTGTCGCTCACCGGCAGTGGCGGTGTGCGTGAACTGAACAACCAGCAATCAACGCTGCAACTGGATGACAAGCTGCTGACCGGCGACTTGAGCCTGAGCAATCAGGGGGAAACGCCGGTGTACCAGCAAATGACTATTTCCGGTTATCCACAATTGCCACCGGCAGCGGGCGGCGAGAACCTGAGTATCCGTCGCGAATACCTGGGCATGAACGGCCAGCCGCTGAACCTGCACAGCCTCAACAGCGGGGACCTGGTGCTGGTGCACTTGGCGGTCAGTGCCAAGCAACGCGTGCCGGATGCCCTGGTGGTAGACCTGCTGCCCGCCGGCCTGGCACTGGAAAACCAGAACCTGGCCCAAAGCGCGGCCAGCCTGGAGAACGCCAGCAGCCAGGTGAAGGAGTGGCGCGAATCAATGCAGAACGCTTCGCTCAAGCATCAGGAGTTTCGTGATGATCGGTACGTGGCGGCGATGAACCTGGACGGCTACGGTGGCACTACGCACTTGCTGTACCTGGCGCGGGCCGTGACACCGGGCACCTACCGTGTGCCGCCGCCGCAAGTGGAGTCGATGTATCGGCCGAACTGGCAGGCGGTGGGGGAAACCCCGGCGGATATGGTGATCAAGGGTCGCTGATCGGCGACGTTGAAAAGGTGCTCTTGTGGGAGGGGCCGAGCCGCCTCCCACAAGAGATGTGCAGTGTTTGTGAAATCAGTGCACGACCCAGCTCAACAACCACAGGCCCAACATCAGCCAGATGATGCCGATAATGACTGAGGCCCGCATAAAGGCGCGTACCGCCGAGTAAAGGAAGAGCAACCCGACGATCAGGGTGATGATGCTGATGATCGAGGTGTCCATGCCCAGGGTGCGCGACAAGCCATCGATAAAGTTGCCGCCGGCGTGGGTCAATGCTCCGAACAAGCCGCTCAGACCGTCGACGATAAAGCGGATGACGGAGCCGAGCGCCTGGCCCAACCACTCGAAAAAGCTTTCTACCTGCATGTGCGTGTCCTGATAAGAAGGTGGGCGTAACTGTGCCTTTGGTCGTTGTTGCGACGGGCTAGTTCCCTACAAGCATAGAGGTTTGCCCGGTTGAATTTGCGTTTTGTTGCCCGCTGGACACTGGTGAGCCTGTTGTTGGTCGTCGCCCTGCTATGGCTGGCCGACCGTATCTGGCCCTTGCCCCTGCCCCAGGACGACCTGGCCCGGGTAGTACTGGCCGAGGATGGCACGCCATTGTGGCGCTTTGCCGATGCCAACGGCGTGTGGCGCTATCCGGTGCAAACCAGCGAGGTGTCGCCGTACTACCTGGACGCGTTGCTGACCTACGAGGACCGCTGGTTCTATCGGCACCCTGGTGTGAATCCGTTGGCGCTGGTTCGGGCGACGTGGCAGAACCTGACCGGCGCACGGGTGGTGTCCGGCGGCAGCACCTTGTCGATGCAGGTGGCGCGATTGCTCGACCCGCATTCACGCACCCTGCAGGGCAAGTTGCGTCAACTCTGGCGTACCGCGCAGCTGGAATGGCACCTGTCCAAGGATGAAATCCTCAACCTGTACCTGAACCGCGCGCCGTTCGGCGGTACGTTGCAGGGCGTGGCGGCGGCCAGTTGGGCCTATCTGGGCAAATCCCCGGCGCAATTGACCCACGCCGAAGCCGCGCTGCTCGCGGTATTGCCCCAGGCACCGAGCCGCTTGCGCCCGGACCGTCACCCGCAACGCGCCCAGCAGGCCCGGGATAAAGTGCTGCGGCGCCTCGCCGAGTTTCAGGTCTGGCCGCAATCGGCGGTGGATGAGGCCCTGGAAGAACCGCTGCTGCTCGCGCCGCGCCTGGAACCGAGCCTGGCGCCGTTGCTCGCGCGCCGCTTGAATCGCCCTGACAGCCCGCCGCTGATCCGCACCACGGTGGATGCCACGTTGCAACGCCGTCTTGAAGACCTGCTGCTGGGCTGGCGTGCGCGTTTGCCTGAGCACACGTCCGCCGCCATCCTGGTGGTCGAGGAAGAAACCATGGCCGTGCGCGCCTACCTCGGCTCGGTGGATATCAATGACGCCAAGCGCTTCGGCCATGTGGACATGATCAACGCGCTGCGCTCGCCCGGCTCCACCTTGAAACCCTTCCTCTATGGCATGGCCCTGGACGACGGCCTGATTCATTCCGAATCCTTGTTGCAGGACGTGCCGCGACGCTATGGCGATTACCGGCCCGGCAATTTCTCCATGGGCTTTACCGGCGCGGTGCCGGCGAGTACGGCGCTGTCCAGCTCGCTGAACCTGCCGGCGGTGCAATTGCTGGAAGCCTACGGGCCGAAACGCTTTGCCGCCCAGATGCGCATCGGCGGCATGCCGCTGGCATTGCCGGCGTTGGCCGAGCCGAACCTGGCGTTGATCCTGGGCGGTGCGGGCAGCCGCCTGGAAGAGTTGGTCAGCGGCTACAGTGCGTTCGCTCGCGACGGCAAGAGCGCCACCTTGCGCTTGCAGCCGGATGACGCACTGCGGGAACGGCCGTTACTGTCGCCAGGGGCGGCCTGGATCGTGCGGCGTATTCTCAGCGGCCAGGCGCGGCCCGACCGCGACCCACGGGCCGAACTGGTGCAACGCCCGGCGCTGGCCTGGAAAACCGGCACCAGCTATGGCTTTCGCGATGCCTGGGCGATTGGCGTCGGCCCGCGTTATCTGATCGGCGTGTGGATCGGCCGACCGGACGGCACGCCGGTACCGGGGCAGTTTGGCCTGGCGTCGGCGGCGCCGTTGATGTTGCAGGTGCATGACGTGCTGACCAATCGCGACAGCCAGCGCGGCATCAGCGCACCGGTCAAACCGGTGCCGGCCAATGTCGGTGTGGCGGCGATCTGTTGGCCGCTGGGCCAGCCGATGAGTCGCAGCGATCCCAACTGTCGCCGCCAGCGGTTTGCCTGGACACTGGACAACACCACGCCGCCGACCTTGCAGGCCTTGGATCAGCCGTTGAGCGTAGGGTTGATGGAAAGCCTTTGGGTCAACGCCAAGGGGTTACGGGTTGATGCCCATTGCCCTGGCGCCGAAGCGAAAAACATCGCCTTGTGGCCGGCGCCGCTGGAGCCCTGGTTGCCCAGGGTGGAGCGCCGTGAAGCCCGAATCCCGGCAGCCGACCCGGATTGCCCGCCACCGGCACTGGTCGCTTCATCGCCGTTGTCCATCGTTGGCGTGCGCGAAGGTGATCAACTGCGCTTGCCCGCCACCAGCCAACAGGCCCTGCGCCTGAAAATTTCCGCCCTGGGCGGCAGCGGGCGACGGTGGTGGTTTCTCAATGGCGCGCCGTTGGGAGACAGCGCCAATCAGGACAGCATCAATGCCAGCTTCGAGCGGTTGGGGCGCTATCAGCTCAGCGTGCTGGATGAGGCTGGGCAAACGGCCAGGCTTGAGTTCAGCGTCGTGGATTAGGGCCTCATCGGTATAGGTATCCACGCAACTGTGAGCGCGGCACTGAACTTGTGGCGAGGGAGCTTGCTCCCGTGGCGGCGGGGCAGCCTGTCGCTATCCGACTGACGCCCCGCGATCCAAATATGGGTTGCCTGCGAAGGCGGCCTGACAGCCGACCCGGATGCTGGGTTGGCCCGAGTACATATCCGTTGTTTGATAACGGCCGCTATGGGTTCCGCTTTTACAGCGGCTCACTTTTGAAAAGCGCAAAAGTAAGCAAAACGCTCTTGCCCCACCACTCGGCACCTCGCTCAGGCTCGGTGTGCCCGTAATCCGACATTGATTTGGGGGGCCGCCGCCACGCGCCATCCATGGCGCGGGGCGGCTAAACCGGCATCCCTGCCGGTTTACCCCCCAAATCAATATCGAATTCCGGCCAGCGTGGTTTAACGGGGCGCCTTGGATCAAGATCAAAAACAGAGCAAGAGCAAGAGCAAGAGCAAGAGCAGAGCAAGAGCAAGAGCAGAGCAAGAGCAACAGCAGTGAGTCAGGGCAGTAGTTGTGTAGATACCAATGCTGTGATGGTCATAGGTCTCTACACCATTCTGGGTGCGACACTGAACCTGTGGCGAGGGAGCTTGCTCCCGTGGCGGCGGGGCAGCCTGTCGCTATCCGACTGACGCCCCGCGATCCAAATATGGGTTGCCTGCGAAGGCGGCCTGACAGCCGACCCGGATGCTGGGTT
>NZ_JASLAW010000149.1 GCF_030147005.1 Pseudomonas sp. | reverse complement strand
GGTACTGCGCGAAGGCAACTCCGACCGCCGCGCGCCGTTGTCGGTCAAGAATTACGCACGCAAGCACCCGCACAAGATGGGCGCCTGGGCTGCCGTAGAAGTCGCCATTGCTCATGTGGGCGATGTGCGACTTGGAGTCGGCAGCCCAGGCGCCCATCTTGTGCGGGTGCTTGCGTGCGTAATTCTTGACCGACAACGGCGCGCGGCGGTCGGAGTTGCCTTCGCGCAGTACCGGGTTCACGGCGCTGCCCTTGACCTTGTCGTAACGTGCGCGGGTTTCTTTTTCCGCGTCGGTGGTTACGGTTTCGGGGTAGTCCGGCAGGGCGTAGCCCTGGGCCTGCAGTTCCTTGATCGCGGCTTGCAGCTGCGGAGTCGAGGCGCTGATGTTGGGCAGCTTGATGATGTTGGCTTCAGGCGTAACGGCCAGGTCGCCCAGTTCGGCGAGGTGGTCCGGGATGGCCTTGGCGCCCAGTTGCTCGGGGAAGCTTGCGAGGATGCGCCCGGCGAGGGAAATATCGCGGGTTTCCACGGCAATATCAGCGGAAGCGGTGAAGGCCTCTACGATAGGCAGCAGTGAATAGGTGGCGAGGGCTGGGGCTTCGTCGGTGAAGGTGTAGATGATCTTCGAGCGGGTGGGCATATTCGGATTAACTCTCTTCTTTGCTGAAAGCGTGCGCAGAAACTCGAGATGCGCCGGGTGGAGCGCGTTCGTTCAAAGTCATCCATGAGCGAAATGTCGAGGTTTCTTCGCGGTGATGTTGGGTTGCATCAGTCGAGCGTCAAGCGGGTGGGCTATTGTAATAACCCTGCTTTCTGGCTGAGAGCTCGGTGCTAGAGCGGTCAGCCGTCGTGACTCTTGGGTCAGCGGCGGCATTATACATAGGTCGCTATGCTTACGCTGAGCCTTCATACAAAAGGCGTGTCGTCCATTGGTCTAAAGGTCGCAGTTGGGCCGCGTGCGACTAACGTCGCACGTTGTGCTCAAGATTGGCGGTTTTCCCTTTGGTTTCAGGCTTGTAGGCGACAATTTATGCTGTTTTCGATGCAGATGAGCTTGGCGTGAGGTTTCAGTCGCCCTATATCTGGAGTAGGCTCGAACGCAGCCAGATGTTCAATCCATAGATGGAGTTCAGCATGGGATACAAGAAGATTCAGGTTCCGGCAGTCGGCGACAAAATCACCGTCAATGCAGACCATTCTCTCAATGTTCCTGACCAACCGATCATCCCCTATATCGAAGGTGACGGTATCGGCGTCGACATCAGCCCGGTGATGATCAAGGTAGTCGACGCTGCTGTTGAAAAAGCCTACGGCGGCAAGCGCAAAATCTCGTGGATGGAGGTGTATGCCGGCGAGAAGGCGACTCAAGTCTACGATCAGGACACCTGGCTGCCCCAGGAGACCCTGGATGCGGTCAAGGATTACGTGGTGTCCATCAAGGGTCCGCTGACCACCCCGGTCGGCGGTGGCATCCGCTCGCTGAACGTGGCCCTGCGTCAGCAGCTTGACCTCTATGTATGCCTGCGCCCGGTGCGCTGGTTCGAAGGCGTGCCCAGCCCGGTCAAGAAGCCGGGCGATGTGGACATGACCATCTTCCGCGAGAATTCCGAGGATATTTACGCCGGCATCGAGTGGAAGGCCGGCTCGCCCGAGGCGATCAAGGTGATCAAGTTCCTCAAGGAGGAAATGGGCGTTACCAAGATCCGCTTCGACCAGGACTGCGGGATTGGCGTGAAGCCGGTGTCCAAGGAGGGCACCAAGCGCCTGGCGCGCAAGGCCCTGCAATATGTAGTGGATAACGACCGCGATTCGCTGACTATCGTGCACAAAGGCAACATCATGAAGTTCACCGAAGGTGCCTTCAAGGAATGGGCCTACGAAGTGGCGGCCGAGGAGTTCGGCGCGACACTGCTTGATGGCGGGCCGTGGATGCAGTTCAAGAACCCGAAGACCGGCAAGAATGTCGTGGTCAAGGATGCGATTGCCGATGCGATGCTCCAGCAGATCCTGTTGCGTCCGGCTGAGTATGACGTGATTGCGACGCTTAACCTCAACGGGGACTACTTGTCCGACGCCCTGGCGGCGGAAGTGGGCGGTATCGGTATTGCGCCGGGCGCCAACCTGTCCGACACCGTGGCCATGTTCGAAGCCACCCACGGGACGGCGCCCAAGTATGCGGGCAAGGACCAGGTCAACCCTGGCTCATTGATTCTGTCGGCGGAAATGATGTTGCGGCATATGGGTTGGCTGGAGGCGGCCGACCTGATTATCAAGGGCACCAACGGCGCTATATCGGCCAAGACCGTGACGTATGACTTCGAACGCCTGATGGATGGGGCGACATTGGTGTCGTCGTCAGGCTTTGGTGACGCGTTGATCAAGCATATGTAAGCAGCCACGAAAAAACCGGCCTTTCTGGTGGTTCAGATCGGCCGGTTTTTTACTGGTCGGACGCGGCGCAGCGGCCTGTCAGACAGGTTGCGTTACAGATTTTTTCGATTTGATCGTCTCGCCGTCGCTGGTCGTTGGCTCGGCAGCAGCTTCCGGTTGCGGCACTGGCGATATCTTCACTGCATGCAAGCCTTTGGGTCCCTGGATAGTCTCAAAGGAAACCTTCTGACCCGCCTTGAGCGTTCTGTAGCCATCCATTTGAATTGCTGAGAAATGCGCAAAAAGGTCTTCTTCCTTGCCGTCTTCATTGATGAAGCCGAAACCCTTGGCATTATTGAACCACTTGACCTTACCACTAGCCATTTCCTTATCCCTCTGCACCAGACTCCATCACTGGAGTATCATCCTGTCTATCCGACCTAACCCGAATAAATAAGGTTGACTGCGCGGACCTTTTTTACCCACTGTGGGCTCTATTGGTTGTAACACCGATTTGCCGATAGTCAAGGCGACCAATGAGTCAGAGTTGAAATTCTGACAGCTCGCCCCCACCACTGTAATTGAACCACTGACGAACCTTTCTTTCCATGCATGCAAATAGCCAGATTCGACTAACATTCAATCAGGATCGCCCGGATCAGGAACATGACGACGACGGTTCTGCAGGCATTGCTGTTCAGGAGGCTAAGCCTGCTTTACAGGCGCCGCCGATGTACAAGGTGGTTTTGTTCAATGATGACTACACACCGATGGATTTCGTCGTCGAAGTGCTCGAGGTGTTTTTTAATCTGAACCGAGAGTTGGCGACCAAGGTAATGCTGGCCGTTCACACAGAAGGACGGGCAGTATGTGGAGTGTTTACCCGCGACATCGCCGAGACAAAGGCCATGCAGGTCAACCAGTACGCCAGGGAAAGCCAGCATCCGCTACTCTGTGAAATCGAGAAGGACGGTTAACGCCGACCACTTGGGTATGAGGTGAAGCTATGTTAAACCGCGAGCTCGAAGTCACCCTCAATCTTGCCTTCAAGGAGGCTCGTTCGAAGCGTCATGAATTCATGACCGTCGAACACCTGCTGCTGGCACTTTTGGATAACGAAGCTGCCGCCACCGTTCTGCGTGCGTGCGGCGCCAACCTCGACAAACTCAAGCATGACCTGCAGGAGTTTATCGACTCCACCACGCCACTGATCCCCGTGCATGACGAGGACCGTGAGACCCAGCCGACCCTGGGCTTCCAGCGGGTATTGCAGCGTGCTGTTTTCCACGTACAGAGCTCCGGTAAGCGTGAGGTCACGGGCGCCAATGTGCTGGTGGCGATTTTCAGCGAACAGGAAAGCCAGGCTGTGTTTCTGCTCAAGCAGCAGAGCGTAGCCCGTATCGATGTCGTCAACTATATCGCCCACGGTATCTCCAAGGTGCCTGGGCATGGCGATCATTCCGAGGGTGAGCAGGATATGCAGGACGAGGAGGGCGGCGAGTCTTCTTCTTCAAGCAATCCGCTGGATGCCTATGCCAGCAACCTCAATGAGTTGGCGCGCCAGGGGCGGATCGATCCGCTGGTGGGGCGTGAGCTGGAGGTTGAGCGTGTCGCGCAGATACTGGCGCGCCGTCGCAAAAACAACCCATTGCTGGTCGGTGAGGCGGGCGTGGGTAAGACCGCGATTGCCGAAGGCCTGGCCAAGCGCATCGTCGACAACCAGGTGCCGGACCTGCTGGCCAATAGCGTCGTCTACTCTCTGGACCTGGGCGCGTTGCTCGCCGGGACCAAGTACCGTGGCGATTTCGAGAAGCGCTTCAAGGCGCTGCTCGGCGAGCTGAAAAAGCGCCCGCAGGCGATCCTGTTTATCGACGAGATCCACACCATCATCGGTGCGGGGGCCGCATCGGGCGGGGTGATGGATGCGTCCAATCTGCTCAAGCCGCTGCTGTCGTCGGGTGATATCCGTTGCATTGGTTCGACCACGTTCCAGGAATTCCGTGGGATCTTTGAAAAAGATCGCGCCCTGGCGCGCCGCTTCCAGAAAGTCGACGTGTCCGAGCCTTCGGTCGAAGACACCATCGGCATCCTGCGCGGGCTCAAGGGGCGTTTCGAAGCGCACCACGGCATCGAGTACACCGATGAGGCGTTGCGTTCGGCTGCTGAGCTGGCGGCGCGCTACATCAACGACCGGCATATGCCGGACAAGGCGATCGATGTGATCGACGAGGCGGGTGCCTACCAGCGCCTGCAGCCGGTCGAAAAACGCGTGAAACGCATCGACGTGCCTCAGGTCGAGGACATCGTCGCGAAAATTGCGCGGATTCCGCCAAAACACGTCACCAGTTCCGACAAGGAATTGCTGCGTAATCTGGAGCGTGACCTCAAGCTGACCGTGTTTGGTCAGGATGCGGCCATCGATTCGTTGTCCACCGCGATCAAGTTGTCGCGTGCCGGGCTCAAGTCGCCGGACAAGCCAGTGGGTTCGTTCCTGTTCGCCGGCCCGACCGGTGTCGGCAAGACCGAGGCGGCGCGCCAACTGGCCAAGGCCATGGGGATCGAGCTGGTGCGCTTCGACATGTCCGAATACATGGAGCGTCACACCGTGTCGCGCCTGATTGGTGCCCCTCCGGGCTATGTCGGCTTTGATCAGGGTGGTCTGTTGACCGAGGCGATTACCAAGCAGCCGCACTGCGTATTACTGCTCGATGAAATCGAAAAGGCGCACCCGGAAGTCTTCAACCTGCTGCTGCAGGTCATGGACCACGGCACCCTGACCGACAACAACGGGCGCAAAGCGGACTTCCGCAACGTGATCGTGATCATGACCACTAACGCCGGCGCCGAAACCGCTGCGCGGGCTTCGATCGGCTTTACGCATCAGGATCACTCATCCGATGCGATGGAAGTGATCAAGAAGAGCTTCACGCCGGAGTTCCGCAACCGTCTGGACACCATTATCCAGTTTGGTCGCCTCAGCCATGAGGTTATCAAAAGCGTGGTGGACAAGTTCCTCACCGAGCTTCAAGCGCAGTTGGAAGACAAGCGCGTGCAACTGGAAGTCTCGGAAGCGGCGCGCAGCTGGATTGCGGAAGGCGGCTACGATGCGGCAATGGGCGCTCGCCCGATGGCGCGTCTGATCCAGGACAAGATCAAGCGGCCGCTGGCCGAAGAGATCCTGTTCGGCGAGCTTTCCGACCATGGTGGCGTGGTGCATATCGATCTGAAGGATGGCGAGCTGACCTTCGAATTCGAAACCACGGCTGAAATGGCCTGATCGTTTACTGCAACAAAGCAAAAGGCGCCGAAAGGCGCCTTTTTGCTGCCTTGAAATACACCCCTCAAGGCACTGGAGATCAGCTGTGTAGGCGGGCTTGGTCGTGAAAGTGGTGTGTCAGCCCAAAAAAGGGTAGCTGACCTGGCGCATTCGCCAGCAGGCCCGTTCCCGCAGAAGATTGGCGGTGTCCCATAAATGGCACCCACACAAAAACGCCCGGCATAACCGGGCGTTTTGTATTGACTTGCTTATCGAGCGCGGTAAGTGATGCGCCCTTTGCTCAAGTCATAGGGCGTCAGCTCGACGCGCACTTTGTCACCGGTAAGAATACGAATGTAGTTCTTGCGCATCTTGCCGGAGATATGCGCGGTTACGACGTGCCCATTTTCCAACTCCACACGAAACATGGTGTTGGGCAGGGTGTCGACGACAGTGCCTTCCATTTCGAAGCTGTCTTCTTTCGACATGCAGTAAAGCCCTCGGTATCCAGTGAATGGCCCGGTGCAACTGCGCCAGGCAAAAGCGGCGTGCATTGTGCCCGAAAAAGGG
>NZ_JASLAW010000138.1 GCF_030147005.1 Pseudomonas sp. | reverse complement strand
GAGGTCAGGGTGTCGGCAGTCAATCATCTACGGCAAAGCGCCCATGATAGGCCCCACGCTGGCTGGCGGCACAAACCAATGAGGGTGGGCGTTTGCCCTGATACCAGTCATTTAAGCGGGTGAACTGTGGCGAGGGAGCTTGCTCCCGCTGGGTCGCGAAGCGGCCCCAGAAAATGGGACCGCTGCGCAGTCCAGCGGGAGCAAGCTCCCTCGCCACAGGTCACCCGTTTAACTGACGGGTATCAGGGCAAACGCCCACCCTCATTGGTTTGTGCCGCCAGCCAGCGTGTGGGCTATGATGGGCGTTTTCCCGTAGATGATTGACTGCCATGACTGCCGACACCCTGACCTCCGTCCTTACCACCAGCGACATGCTGCTCATCAATGGGCTGCACGCCTTCGATTTCAAGCTTGATGACCATCTGCTGATCGAAAGCATGGACGGCCGGGAACTCAAGCGTTGGACGTTCAGTCCAGAACAACTGGATGCGGCTACCTTTGATGACAGCTTGCAAAGCTGGCTGCTGCGCAACGACGACGGTGAACACCGTCTGGTGTGCTTGAGCGCCATCCAGGGCGACAACAATAACGACGAGGACGAAGCGGATGATGATGCGTAAATTCTGGCCCCTGCTGATGGCCGGCAGTGTCGGCGCGATGTCGGTGCAGGCCGCACCGGCTGATATCCATGAACTGCTGGTCGGCAGCTACACCGCCGGCAGCAGCGAAGGGATCTACCGCCTGCAATTCGACAGCCGCACCGGGCAGTTCAGCGGCAAACCGGTGCTGGCGGCCAAAACCGCCAACCCATCCTGGTTGACGATCTCCAAAGACCAGAAGCAGCTGTTCGTGGTCAATGAAAACGGTCCGGGCCAGGACGATGTGGTCGGCCGCGTCAGCAGCTACCGCATCGACCCGCAGAACCATCAGCTCACCCTGATCAACCAGGTGCAGAGCCTGGGCAACGAGCCAACCCACTCCAGCGTGGCCGCCGACGGGCGTTACCTGTTTGTCGCCAACTACTCGGTGATGGAAGACCCGGGCGGCAGCCTGGCGATTTTGCCGGTGGACACCAGCGGCAAGCTGTCGGCACCGGTGCAGTTGAGCGCGCACCCGGCCAGCCGCGTCAACCCTGAGCGCCAGGCGTCCAACCATGTGCATTCGGTGGTGTCTTCGCCGGACGGCAAGTACGTGTTTGTGCAGGACCTGGGCGCGGACAAAATGTTTGCCTACCGCTACGACCCCAAGGCCAACCACGAGCAGCCCCTCACGCCGGCCGATCCGGCCGCGGTGCAACTGCCTCCCGGCAGCGGCCCGCGCCACTTGTTGTTCAGCGCTGATGGCAAGCACGCCTGGCTGACCACCGAGATGAGCGCCCAAGTGGCGGTATTCGACTACAACGATGGCAAGCTGACCCAAACTCAGTTGGTGGATTTCGCGGGCGGCCAGCCGGTGTCCGACAAAGCCGGCGCCGCGCTGCACGCCTCCAACGACGGCAAGTTCCTCTATGTGAGCAACCGTGGCACGGCCAATCAACTGCTGGTGTTCAGCATCGACCCGGCGACCGCTCACCTCAAGGAAATCCAGCGCCGCTCCGTCGACGGTGATCATCCGCGCGAGTTCAGCCTGGACCCGAGCGGCAAGTTCTTGCTGGTCGCCAACCAGAAAAGCAACGAAATCGTGGTGGTTGAGCGCGACCCCAACACTGGCCTGTTGGGTAAAACCGTGCAAAAAATGCCGATCGATGCGCCCAGCGACCTCAAGTTCCTGGTGCGTCAATAAGCCACAGGCCCCGCAATGCGGGGCCTGAGCTTTACTATTAATTTTATTGATGACAGCTACTGTTTCAAAGCATTTCTAAGGTTCAACCCTCGGGCGTAAGTTGGGTTCCAAGGCCTCCCGGCCACCTAAACGAACGCACACGAGGGTTACCGCCATGAACTTCAATCTTTTCTCGATCATCGCCGCTTCCGCTGTTTCCGCTACCGTGGCATTGCCTGCCGCCGCCAGCGTGGAAGTTACCGGCAAAAAATCCAACACCACGGCCTACACCCAGAAATACCTGCAGCAAAGCGCCAACTTTTACGCCGCACTGGACCACAAGACCCAGCACTGAACCTCAATTGAGGGACGGTCAATTGTGGGAGCAGGCAAGCCGGCTCCCACGGTGGTAATGGCCATCAGGGCTTGGCCATCACTGCGATAAACAGCGGTGACTCCAGAAACCGCTGCAGCCAGACCTGCAATCGCCCATACAGCGCCCCCGCGAACCACGCTCGATCTACATGGGCGAACTGCCGCACGAATGGCGCCAGCGCCACATCCGCCAGGCTCAGGTGGTCGGCGAGCAAGTACTCGCGATCAGCCAGCAAACCCTCCAGCTTGTGCAGGAATACCTCGCCCTCGGCCCGATAATGTTCCATCGGCTGTTCCGGGTAGCGCTCGGCGTACTTGTATCGATTCAAATGATGTTTGAACACCTGGTCATTCTCCTCGATCAACGCCGACACCGCAGGGTCGCCTTGCAGCAGCCAATCGTCAGGATCGTGCCGTGCCAGCGCCCATTGCATGATGTCCAGGCTTTCCTCGATCACTCGACCTTCCACGCTCAGCACCGGCACCGTGCCCTTGGGTGACAAGGCCAGCATCTCGGGCGGCTTGGCCTTAAGGCTCACCTCGACGATTTCCACCGGTACGCCGCAATAGCGCAGCGCCAACCGCGCGCGCATCGCATAGGGGCAGCGCCGGAACGAGTACAGCAGCGTCTGGCTCACTTGACCTCCAGAGTGCTCAAGCCGTTGCCCTGGCGCTTGACCTGGATCTGCACCGGGATGCGCTCGTGCATTTCCTGCACATGGGAGATCACCGCCACCTTGCGCCCCTGGGCCTGCAAGCCGTCCAGGGCGTCCATGGCCAATTGCAGGGATTCGGGATCGAGGCTGCCGAAACCTTCGTCGATAAACAGCGACTCGATTTTCAACGTGCTCGAAGCCATCGAAGCCAGGCCCAGGGCGAGCGCCAGCGACACCAGGAAGGTTTCACCGCCCGACAGCGAGTGCACCGAGCGCAGTTCGTCGCCCATCTCGGTGTCCATCACCAGCAGGCCGAGCATGCTGCCGCCGCGTTTGAGGCGGTAGCGGCGCACCAGTTGGCGCAGTTGCACGTTGGCATGGTGCACCAGCAGGTCGAGATTGTAGGCCTGGGCGATCTTGCGAAAGGTGTCGCCGGTGGCCGAGCCGATCAGCGCGTTCAGGCGTGCCCAGCGCTGCCATTCGTCATAGGCCTTGGCGATCTGTTCGGCCAGGGCGTGGTTGGCGTCCTGGCGCCGTTGGTCTTCGGCCTGGCGGGCGCGCAGTTCAGCGCAGTGTTTCTCGCCCTCGGCCAACTGTTGGTTGAGCGCGACGAGGCTGGCGTCCAGCTGTTCGGCGTCCAGGTTGCCGTTGTGCAAAGCCTGATGCTCGGCCAGGCGCTGCTCGCGCTCTTGCAGCAGCACGTTGGCCTGTTCGACGGCTTTTTCGCGAGTGTGCAGTTGCTGGCGCAGGTCTGTGACCTGGGCATCGTCCAGCGCCAGCAGGCGCGCCAGGCCCTCGTCGTCCAACTCGGGGTGTGAGGCGCGCCATGCGCTGATGCGCGTGTCCAAGGCCTGTTGTTCTGTGTCGAGCGCTTGCTGGCGTTCCAACAGGGCCTTGAGGTCGGCGACCAATTGCACCAGGGCAGTGTGTACGGCGTGCAGCTCTTGGCTGGCATCGGTTTCGCTCTGGCGTGACTGGGCGACGGCTTGATCCAGTTGTTGTTGCCACTGTTCGGCGCTGCCGTGCTCGCCCAGCAAGGCGCTGAGTTTCGCCTGGGCGTCGCGTTGCTGGGTGGCCAACTCGGCGATCTGCAGATTCAGCGCCTCCAGTTGCTGCTGGCGATGCTGCTGGTGGGTTTGTTGTTTCTCGATAGCCTGCTGGCGCTCTTGTTGCTCAGCCAGCTCATCACGCTGATGACCCAGTTGTTCGAGGCGCTGGCTGACCTGCTGGTCGAGCTGCAGGAAGGTCTGCGCCGGCTCACTGCGCAAACCTTCCAGCGTCGCGGCGGGCAACAGGCTGGCGAAGCTGCCAAGTTCCGCGTCGAGGCGTTCGCGGTCGCTGGCCAGGGCGCGCTGTTGGTCGAGCAACAATTGACGCGCCTGCTGGCTGGCCTCCTGAGCGGCTTGCAACTGCTGCTGCAAACGCCCTGCGTTTTGTTGCAGGTTGAGCAGGGCGCCCTGGCGCTGTTCGTCCTGGGCGATGCTTTGCGTCAGTTGCGCCAATTGTTGAGCCAACCAGGTGCTGCGCTTGGCGGCGTCCTGATTGAACAGCGCAGCGCACAGTGGGTGCGCTTCCAGGCTTGGGATTAACGCCTGCTGCTGCAGAGTGAGTTGCTCTTGTTGCTGCAGGAACTCTTTTTGCTGGGCGATCAGACCGCCGACTTCACCGCGCAATTCGGTGAGTTTTTCCTTGAGACTGTCGACGGCCTTCTGTGCCGAGGCCTCTTCGTTTTCATCATGACGCCCCAGGCTCTGCAACAGCGCTTCGGGCTGGTGATAGGGGTGTTCGTGGCTGCCGCAAACCGGGCAGGGCTGGTCATCCTGCAATTGCTCGCGCAGTTCTTCGACGCTGGCACTGCGCGCCAGGCGCTGGCGCTCGAGCAGTTGCTTGGTCACCGTCAGGGTTTGCTCGGCCACCGTCAGTTCGGCCTTGGTTTGCAGGCCGGTCTGGTTCAGTTGTTCGCGTTGCTGCGCCGCCTCAGTGAGTTTTTGCGCCAGCGCGCTTGCCTGGGCGTCGAGTTGTTGCTGGCTGTCCCACAAACGTGCCAGGTCTTCGAAGGCGCGTTGTTGCTTGCGATTGTCTTGCAGGAGGCTTGCGAGCAACTGAATTTGTTCGGCCACCGCGTGCGGTTCGGCGCCGGCCTCCTGGTACAGCAAGTCCAGGGCTTCGCGCTGCTGGGTGAATTGCTCGGCGGCGGTGTTGGCGCGCTGTTCAAGTTGCGGCAGTTCGGCCTCGCCCTGGTTCAGGCGGTTGCCGATCAACATCAGTTGTTGCAGGCGATCACGGTAGGCCGTCCAGGCGTCGCTCAATGGCGCCAGGGCGGCGCTGCGCTCCAGCGCAGTGGCCAGGCTTTGCAGGCGTTCGGCAACCTGGGCCTGTTTGTCTTGCAGGCCGTTGAGCAAGGCCTGGCCTTCGTTGCAGGCGCTTTCTTGCTGCTGCTGGTCCTCGGTGCGCTTGGCCAGTTCTTTGGTCAAGTGGGCGAGGGTGGTTTGTGCGTCGAACGCCTGGCGCAACAGAGGCGCGGCGTGCGCCTGGTTTTGCTGGGCCTGGCCGAGTGCCGACTGGGCGCTGGCCTGCTGGTGTTGCGCCTGTTCCTGGCGGCTGTGCAGCACGGTTTGTTGTGCCAGGTGCTGTTGAATCTGCGCGGCGAGCGGGGCCAGCAATACATCGAGTTCAGCGCGGCGCACGAAGTGATGGCGCTGCGGAGCGAGCTGGTCCAGGCGCGTCAAGTCTTGGCGTTGCTGGCCTTGGCTGTCCCACAGTTGCCGGGCTTGCTGCAACTGCTCGGCGGCGCTTTGTCGGCGCTCTTGCCACTCGCGCAACTCCTTGAGCCAGGTGTGCTGCAATTCCAACTGCTTGAGTCGGGCCTGATGGGTTTTGAGTTGCTGCTGCGCCTGGCCCAGCTGTTGGTCCAGCTCGGCACGGGCTTCGGGGGCCAGGGGCACCACGCCGCTGGCCTGGTCCTGCAACTGTTTGTGGACGTCCTTGGCGTCCTTGGCCTTGTCGAACGCACGGCGGCCCAGTTGAGTGTAAAGCGCGGTATCGGTGAGCTTTTCCAGCAGTTCGCTGCGCTCGTTGTCGTTGGCCTTGAGAAAGGCGCTGAACTCGCTTTGCGCCAACAGCACTGCGCGGGTGAATTGTTCGAAGTTCAGCCCCAGGGCCAGTTCCAGTTGGGTCTTGTATTCGGTTTTCTGACTGGCCAGCAGTTGCTCGCTGTCCAGGTCGATCAGGCTCTGGCGACTGTTCTGCAACTTGCCGCTGGCCTTGTCGCGGGCGCGGTTGGCTTCCCAGCGGGCGCGGTAGCGGCGGCCGCTGACGCCGACGAAATCCACCTCGGCATAGCCACCGCCGGTACCACGCCTGATCAGCGTGCGCGGGTCGCCGATGGAAATATCGCTGTCGGCATCCGGCATCTTGGCCTGGCCGGTGTCGCCCAGGCGCGGCACCGCGCCAAACAGCGCCAGGCACAGTGCATCGAGCAGGGTGCTTTTACCGGCGCCGGTCGGCCCGGTGATGGCGAACAAACCGGCGCTGGCCAGGGGCTCGGCGGTGAAGTCGATCTCGAACGGCCCGGCCAGGGAGGCGAGGTTTTTCAGGCGGATGGCGAGGATTTTCATGGCTGTTCGCCCTCCTGTTGCACTTCCTGGAGCAGTACGGCGAAGTCCTTCAAGGTCTGTTCATCCACTTCGCTGCCGTAGCTGTCCTGCCAGGCGCGGCTGAACAGCTCCTGGGGCGTGAGTTGGTCGAGTTCGACCAGGCGGTCTTCGTCGCCGTCTTCGCGCTGGCCAATACCTGCGTATTCGGCGGCGATGCGCACCAGACGCACGGCCTTGCCTTGCAGGGCGTTCTCAATCTGCTGGCGCAGGTCTGGCTGTGGCTCGTCGAGCCGTACACGCACTTCCAGCCAGGGGTGGCGCTGGGTTTCGGCCAGCAGGTCGACGTCCGGCAACTCCGCCAGGGCCTTGAGAATATCGGCCAGCGGCGCGGCCTCCAGGCGTTGCAGGTTGACCGAGCGCGGAATCGGCAGCGGTTCGACGCTGACCAGTCTTTCGCCCTGGAACGTCACGTCGAGCACCTGGTGCTTGTAGCTGATTTCGGAAAAAGACAGCGGAATCGGCGAACCGCTGTAGCGAATGCGCTCTTCGCCATTCACCTTTTGCGGTTTGTGCAAATGGCCGAGGGCGACATACCCGACACTTTTATCGAACAGCGTGGCCGGCAACGCCTCGGCATTGCCGATGATCAAGCTGCGTTCGGAATCTTCCGACACCGAGCCCCCGGCCATGTGCGCATGGCTGATGGCAACCAGCGCCTGGCCTTTCTTGCGTTTGGTATTGGCGGCGGCAATCAGCCACTCATGCACTTGGCCGATACCCCGCAGGTAATCATCGCCCAACTGCGCGCCCGTGACTTCAGCCGGACGCAGAAAGGGCAGCGCCAGGCACCACGCGGCGATCTTGCCTTTGGCATCCGGCAAGGGGATCAGAAGGCGTTCGGCATCCAATTGGCCGTCATCCAGCCACAGCACTCGGCCAAGGGCATGGGTGCGCAGGCGGCGCATCAACGGTGCAGGCAATTCGATGCGTGAGCCGGAGTCGTGGTTGCCGGCGATCATCACAATGGTCAGTGTCGGGTTCTGTTCGTGGGCGCCGATGATGAAGTCATACAGGCGCTCCTGGGCTTTGAGCGGCGGGTTGACCGTGTCGAAGATATCGCCGGCGATCAGCAGCGCGTCCGGGCGATGGGCCTTCAGTTGGCCGAGCAGCCATTCAAGGAAACAGGCATGTTCGAAGTCGCGTTCCTGGCCGTGCAGGTTTTGCCCAAGGTGCCAGTCGGAGGTGTGGAACAGACGCAAGGCGAACTCCGTGGAGAAGATGAAAAGGAGGGGAGTTTACCTGTAAATGCAAAGGCGGTGCCTGCGTGAGGCGCAGATCATGGCGTGGGAGCGGGCTTGCTCGCGCCGGGGGTGTGTCGGTTAAAACATCTTTGGCTGACGCACCGCTTCCGCTTGCACGCCCGCTTCCACAGGGGGGCGAGGGTGGATTATGCCTGGGGTTGCAGGCACTCCATCGCCCGGTCCGCCAGGGTGCGGGCCATGTCGATCAGATGAGCGGTGGAGCAGGCCATGTCGCGTTGGGTGCCTTTGAGGCCTTCGGCGGCTTCGGTGGCGGTGGTCGCGGCACAGCGTAATAGCGAGGAAATGCTGGCGATGGCGTCTTCGAAACTGAGGTCTTCGTGGGCGACGAAAATGGGAAAAGGTGGATCGGGGACGAGTTTGTTCATACGTGAAGCTTCTGCTTGGATTGGGAGCCATTCTTTTGTCGATCTCACACGTCAAAAGGTGGCAGCTATGTGCGGGGTGAGATACCGGAAGCAGGACCCGGCCAGACCGAAGTCTGCCCGCACACAGCCGCCATTGACGGTTGTGGCGCATGGCGCCTGCTAATACACGGGATCTCACACCCGATCGCTGATAGGCAGCGACGGAGCGAAGGCTAGCCAGTGTATTGAGCAGGCGCAAGGCCGAAGGAGTGTCTAGGAAACGTCCTGCAAATTAAAGGGATATGGATTGCTGGCCTTTAACATTGCATGTCCAGCAACCGACGCAGACCCGCAGTAACGGGTAGACGCTGGTGCGCTATTCCGGGCGTCGCTGGGCTATCAGACTTTTACGACCACCCCCTCGGAACGGTCCGACTTTACCCTAAGTAAATCGCTCTTCAGAGTTTGGCCCGCCACTGACGTTCTCTTACTCGTTTACCTCGATTGAAATGCGCTGCGCCAAAATTTTTATCGAGACAAGCAGGGGGAATGACGGCCAACAAACTCCATGGATAAAGGGCAAGACGATGAGCGTGGGTTATTTCATTGGGCTTGGTGACAAGACCACCTGCGGTGGGCAAGTGCTGAACGGTGATGGACGCGTCAACATGCATGGCCTCGTTCATGCTCGAGAGGGTGACCCGGTCAGTTGCGGAAAAGATGGTCAAATCTATCGGATCGTCGGCGGTATTTCCTACATGAACAGTCATGGCAGGCTCGTGGCGGGGACTCTGGACAGCCGCAGTGACTGTTCCTGTAAAGCCCAACTGATCCCTTCGGTCTACAAAGCTACTTACGAAAGCCGCGACACCATCTCGCGAACCGCCAGCCAGGCGGTCGACTCGGCTCGGGCGACAGCCGCCAGCCGCCACGCCGCGCCGTCACAAGCGGCTAACCGCGCAATCCCGGTTGTGTTCAGTGGCGTGCAGGGCGAAGAGCCCGGTTTTTATATTGTGCCCAAAAGCATGGCCCGCGAGGCACTGGAGGCGACGCTTTTCGCGACGCTCGACCCGGCTGTAATGCGCAAATTCCAGGCACTTAATCCCAACACGGGTGACGTCAAAGCTGGCTCGATGATCGTACTCAGCGATCCTGACAACACGGCCTGCACCTATCAGGAAGCGCAGCTGATGCAGGCCGCTCGGCACGTTGACGCATCGCTGGATTCCGTGACGCCGGACGAGGCCGACTTTCTGTATCGCCACGGAGCCGAGATTGCCGGTTTCATCGGCCATACCTCAACCTGGCTGGGCGTCAGCGCGGTGGTGATGGAAACTCACTTGAGTAACCTGCGCGACACCCTCCAAGCCATTGAGCGTCTGCATCAGAAAAGTTATCGCCAGCACGGCCACCTTAAATCGCCGCAGTTCTTCACGGATCGCCAGCGTCTAATGAGCCAGCTGGATGCCCATCTGCTCAACTCCACGCGCTTGCGCGGCCAGACAACCTTGGGCGACCACCCCAAGTTGAAAACGGCCCTGGGTATTTCCAGTCGCAGTCTGGTGCATCACTGGGACAAGGCGGGCGGGCCGGGGCAGATTCCGGGTTATTCCGCGCATGTGGAGGCGATCAGTCGCGCTGCCCGATACATGAAAGCGGGGGGTTACATTGGGATTGGACTTGGCGGCATCTCCTCCTCGTTGGCGATACAACAGGTGTGTAATAACGATTCCGGAGCGGCTTGCGAAAAGATCAAGTTTACAGAGGGCGGAAAGTTTGCCGGCTCGGTTAGCGGCGGTGCTTTTGGCGGATGGGTCGGCAGCATTGCCGGTAGTACCATTTGCTTGGGACTGGGTGTCACGACAGGTATAGGTGGAGTTGTCTGTGTTGCTGCTTTGGTTGGAACAGGCGCATGGGCGGGTACGACTGTCGGTGGCAAAGGTGGCGAAATAGGCGGAAAAATTTTGTATGAGAAAACTTTGCCATGACAACGGAAGAGTTTTGGAAATCATGGCTGGCTTTCTGGATTTTCTCTGGCGGCCCGCTTCTGCTTGGAAATGCCGGCCTCGTATTCAGCCTGTACCTCACCCGTCGTCACTTGGACGCTATAAAGGAAGCATTGAAAAATAGCCGGTATATCTATCTTTGGGGAGACTGCCTCGGCAAGCGAGGTTTGATTTGGTCTCTTTTGGAAATGTCTAAAATCGCGGGGATGATCTTGTTGCCAAAATCTCATATTCGCTTAGGCGATTTGGACCCGGTGGACTTTGAAAACTTTCCTCCCTATCTAAAACGTCTTCTCACGATCGTCACTACGATGATGGTTACCGCCATGATTTGGTTGGCAGTTGTAGCCATTGTGTTGGAATTCAGGTAATTCGAACGGGCCTCACGCGAGTCCCGACATCCGTAAAAAACAAGTTCAGGTTAAATAAAACGGCCCCCAGCGACGCAGAATAATTGTGGGAGCAAGCGCGCTCCGACATTTTGAATGGTGGTGTGTCAGTTGGTGTGCGGTTATTTAGGGTAAAGCGGCGGCAAGCTGGTGGCGTCCGTCGCCGGGTCTTGTTCGCGTTCGGACACGGGGATGGCCTTGATCGCGCGCCACAGGTCTTCACCCAGCCAATACTGGCCGCTCTCGCTGTACAGCGCGCCGTTCAACCCATCCAACGCATCCGACAGCGGCACGAACCGCGCCGCCATGTCGGCCAGGGTTTCCGGTTGCTGGCGCGCCCACGCATCCAGCGCCTGCCGGGTGGCCTGGGGGTCGTTGGCCAGGGTGGCGCGCTTGAGGTCGTCGAGCAGGGTGCGCGGGCTGGGGCCGGTTTGCGCGGCGCGTTGCACGGCAGGTTGGCGGCGAGCGCGCCACCACAGGCCGAAGCCCAGTAAGGTGGTGCAGGCCAGCAGCAAGGTGCTCAGTTGCCACAGCCACAGGCGTTCGTCATCCGGCGCGGTGATGACGGTCGGCGTGGCGGGGGTGTCCACCATCAGGCTCGGGTTGACCGCCACTTGCAGGGTGCGGGCCGGCAGGGTGGTGCGTTCAAGATGGTCTTCATGGGTGTTCCACCACACCACTTCCACGGCGGGCAGTTCCAGCGCACCGGCACGGGTGGGCACCAGTGCTTCACGGTCTTCCCGGCTGCCGACCAGGCCCCGGTCGCGGGTCTCGTTGCCCAGTACCGGTTGATCCGGGTAGCGCCGCAGGCCGTTGACGTCGGTACTGGGCAGCGCCGGCAGTTGCGCGCTGGACAAGCCTTCGACCTTGACCGTGAGGTTGCGCGTCAGCGAGTCACCCACCTGTACATGCTCGGGCTCGGGGTTCCAGGCTTCGCTCAGGCTCAGGCTGCGCGCCGGCAACCACGGAGTGTCGGCGGGATAGAACTCGGGCTTGGCCTTGACGATCAGCGCAAGGGGCGCCGAGCTTGCGTGGATCAGCTTGCCCGGCTTGGTGCCCTGCAGGGTGTTCTCCTGGGGTGGGCGCGACTCCACCAGGGTGGCGCTGAAGGTTTGCGCCGCGATGGCCAACGTTCCGCTGCGCTGCGGGTAGATCGCGTAGCGGGTTTCGATCACGCCATGGCGAATGCTGTTGATGACTTTTTCATAGGTGCGCGACTCGCCCAGTTGCTCAACGCGGGCGTCGGGGATTTGCAGTGGCGTGAGGCTGCTGTCGTCATACAGCGACACCGAGTGATACACGCGCACCGTCAGCAGGGCCTGGGCCTGCACGTAAACGCTGGGCTGGTCGAGGTTGGCTTCGACAAACACCGGCGCCAGTTCGGCGCTGGTGTTCTGGCTGGCGGTTTCCAACACCTGCAGGGTGATCGGCTGGGTCGTGAGTTCGCCCACTTGCAGCGGCGGGATCACAACGGTGCCGTTTTCCCTGGGCAGCAGGGTGATGATCCAGCGCGTGGTGGCGTGGTTATCGCCGCCCAGGGTGGTGAGCTGGTTGATCTGGCGCGTGCCGCTGACTTCGAATTGCGCATCCAGGGGCGACAGGTCGGGCTTGCCGAACTGAGTCACGTCGCTGGATTCCACCGTCAGTTCCACCGTTTCCCCGGAATTGAGGCGACTGCGGTCGACGCTGGCGACCAGGTTCGCCGCCTGGGCTTGGCCTGCCGACAATGCGAGCAAGAGCAGAAGGGTGGTGCGGCGGCTCATCGAGTCTTGTCCTGATGTTGTTGCTGTTCGTACCAGAATTTGCGCCGCAGCAGCTCGCCGGGGTTGTCCGGGATCTGCTGCAGCCATTGCTCCAGCGCCTGGCGCTGTTCGCCTTCAAGGCTGGCGTCGGCGGGGCGTAGCGGCGGCGTGGTGGTTTGCTCGTCGCCCAGTTCGCTGCCTGGCACTTCGTTGCTGCCGGGCGGCCGCGCGGTCGCGGTGTCGGTGGTGCCATTGCCGGCTTCGCCCTGGCCCTGGGTGGATTGCTCGCCTCCCTTGGCCGTTTGCCCGTCGGCGCCCGGTTGCGCAGTTTGGCCGGGTTGGGTGGTTTCGTCATCCTCGTTTTTTTCGGGTTCATCGGGCTTGGGCTGCGCTTGTTCCTGGAGCAAGCGTTCCACCAGCGCCTTGTTTTTCAGGGCGGGTTGCAGATCGGGTTGAGCTTCCAGGGCCTGTTCGTAGGCGTCGATCGCAGCTTCCAGCGCACCGGATCTGGCCAGGGCATTGCCCCGATTGTAGTGGGCGTAGGCGTCGTCACCTTCGGCAAAACGCTTGACGGCCTCGGCATAGTTGCCGGCTTCGTACAGGGCCACGCCTTGCCATTGCGGGTCCTGGAAGCGCTCGGCAGCCTCGGCGGGGCGTTTTTTCTTGAGCAGGTACTGGCCTTGCTGATCGGGGCGCAGCCACAGGTCCTGGAATTGGAAGGCATAGCTGGGCTGCGGTGCGGCCATCAATAGCAGCGGCAGGCAAAACAGCCAGCCGCGGCGCCCGGCGCAGGCGGCCAACAGCAGCAGCGGCAGGAGCAGCCAGTAACCCTGGTCGGCCCAGGTGTCCAGGCGCAGCAGTTGGCCGTCGTCGCGCAGGGCTTGGGGCGGGTCGAGTACGCCCAGTTGCCGCAGGTCTTTTTCGTCCAGGCGCGCCGCTCGGTAGCGGCCGCCCATTTCGCTGGCGAACGCCTTGAGGGTGGGGCTGTCCAGGCGCGGGATCAGGATCGCACCCTGTTCGTCCTTGAGGAATTCGCCGCTTTCCTGGGTGACCGGCGTGCCTTCGCGGCTGCCGATGCCGAGGATCGACAAGCTCGGCGTCTGGTTACTTTGCAGCAGCAGGCGAATACCCTGGCGCTCCTGTTTGGACAGCGACGAGCCGATCAGCAGCAGGCGCCCCTGGCCCAGGCCGCCGTGCTTG
Source organism: Pseudomonas sp. (assembly GCF_030147005.1). Taxonomy (GTDB): domain Bacteria; phylum Pseudomonadota; class Gammaproteobacteria; order Pseudomonadales; family Pseudomonadaceae; genus Aquipseudomonas. Next base: position 4,363 of record NZ_JASLAW010000138.1, on the reverse strand, counting down.
AGCAGGCCCAGGGCTTTTTCCACGGCCAGGTCGGCGCGGTGGCCGGGCTCGGGCATGATCGAGGGGCGTAGCGCTTCAAGCAGGTTACGGCTGGTGGCCAAGTCATCCGACAGCGGCACCAGGGTGTGGGCGCTGCCGGCATACACGACGATGGCGGTTTGCGCGTCGGTGCGTGCTTGCAGCAAGTCATACAGTTTGCGCCGCGCCTGTTCGAGGCGGTTGGGCGGGCTGTCGGTGGCGAGCATCTCGGGGGTGAGTTCCAGCAGCACGACCAGCGGGTCAGAAGGCTTCTGGCTGAGTTGTTCAACCCGTTGCCAGCTGGGCCCGAGCAGCGCCAGCAACGCCAGCAGCCAGGCGACGCCGAGCACCACCCAAGGTGATTTGCTTTCGCGCCCGTTGCCGCCACTGAGCAGCGTGGCATGGAAGGCCGGCGGCAGGATGATCTGCCAGCGCCCGGCGCGTTTTTGTCGGTGCCACAGCTGCCACAGCAACCAGCCGAGCAGCGGCAGCAGCAACAGCCACCAGGGACGTAACCAGTGCGGCCACAGAGCGATCATCGACGCCTCCGCAAGCGCAGGCGATTGAGGCGCTGGCGCCATTCAGGGCTTTGTGGCAGGAACATGCCCTTGCTCGACAGTTTGTTGTACAGCCGCTGCAAGGCGTTGTTCGGCCAGCGTTCCTGAACCACCAGCAACACGCTGAGGATCAGCGCCAGGGCCAGTGGGCCGCTGTACAGCGCGTGGGCAGGGCGGGCCTGGGTAGGTTGCTGTTCCACGGGCTCAAGGGTGTCGAGGGTTGTTTTGATCTGTTCCAGCTCCTGGCCATCGCGGGCGCGGAAATACTGGCCGCCAGTCGCCTCGGCGATTGCCTTGAGCGCCGGTTCGTCGAGGTCCAGGCTCGGGTTAACCCCGAGAATGCCCAAGGAGCCGGTTTGCTCGGGGTCGGCGCCGATGCCGATCGGATAGATTTTCACGCCTTCTTCAGCGGCCAGGCGCGCGGCGGTGAGCGGGTCGATTTGCCCGGCGTTATTGGCGCCGTCGGTCACCAGGATCAGCACGCGGCTTTGCGCCGGGCGTTGGCGCAGGCGTTTCAAGGCCAGGCCGATGGCGTCGCCGATAGCGGTGTTCTTGCCGGCAATGCCGATGCGCGCTTCATCCAGCCAGGTGCGCACGGTGCGCCGGTCGAAGGTCAGCGGTGCTTGCAGGTAAGCCTGGCTGCCGAACAGGATCAGGCCCACGCGGTCGCCTTCACGCCCCCCAAGAAAATCCCCGAGCAGGGGCTTGACCAGGGTCAGGCGGCTGACGTCCTCGTCCTGCCAGTGCATGTCGGGAAAATCCATGGAGCCGGACACATCCACCGCCACCAGCAAGTCGCGCCCACTGGCGGCAATCGGCAGCGGCTCGCCGAGCCACTCCGGGCGTGCGGCGGCGGTCAACAGCAACAGCCACAGCACCACGAACGGTGCCTGCTGGCGCCAGCCCGGCAGGTTCACCCGGGCGCGGCGTCGGGCCAGGCTTTCGAGGTCATTGAGGTAGCTGACTTTCAGGGCGGGTTCGCCACTGTCGGCCACCGGCAGGATAAGGCGCATCAACCACGGCAACGGCAGCAGGGCGAAGATCCACGGCCAGGCGAACTCAAACATGTTTGCGAATCCAGGTGTCGACGGCTTGGGTCAGGCCGGCGATGGCTTTGTCGTCGAGTTTGCATTCGGGCTTGTACGCGCCTTCGACCAGCACCATCCAGCGCGTGAGGCCGGCGGCGGGGCAGCGGTTATCCAGGAACGCCAGCCATTTGCGGCCGTTGAGGGTGTGGCTCTGGCTGTAGGGGTAGTCGTTGCGGCACAGGCGCTTGAGCAAGCCATTGAGTTGCTGCAGCCAGGCCCCGGCGGGCGCGCCGTCGTAGGGTTTGGGCATCAGCGCCAGCTCGGCCAGGGCAGCGATGCGCAGCGGGTCCAGCGGTTGTTCGGCGCGGGCGACGGGCTGGCGGGTGGGCAAGAAACGCCGTAGCCACCACAGGCCCCAACTGAGCAACGGAATCACCAGCAACAGCAGCCACCAGCCCGGCGCGGGCGGCCAGAAGCCGATGGCCGGCGGGGCGATCAGCGGTTGCAGTTGGTCGAGGCTGCTCATTGTTTTTTGACCGGGCGTTGCGGGTTGAGGTATTCGCGCAGTTGCTCGACCATTTCACTCTGGGTGCTCAACGGCATCAACAAAACCCGCAGCTTTTGCGCGAGCCGTTCCCAGCGAGCGATACGTGCTTGGGCCTGGGCCTTGTAAGCCTGGCGCAAATCGACATTCAGCGTGTCCAGTTCCAGTTGCGCGCCTCTCTGCGCGAAACGCAGCAACCCGGCTGCGGGCAGGGCGTGGTCCAGCGGGTCGGAGATGGGCAACAGCAGCAGGTCGCAATGGCGCGACAACAGGCTCAACTGCTGCTCGGCGCCTTCGGTGAGCGCCCGTTCATCACAGATCACAATGCCCAGGCTGCCCGGGCGCAGCACCTCGCGGCCACGGCGCAAGGCCATGCCCAGGGCGTCGGCTTCAGGAAGGCTTTCGGTGTTCAGGCTCTGGTTGACCCGCACCAGGCGGTTAAGCAGTTGCAGCAGGCTTTGCTTGCTGCGCCGGGGTTTGATTTCGTAGTGCTCGTTATCGCCGAACACCAAACCGCCCACGCGGTCGTTATGCCCCAAGGCGGCCCAGCCGATCAGGCTGGCGGCTTGTGCGGCGAGCACCGACTTGAACATCTGCCCCGAGCCGAAAAACAGCCGGCAGCTTTGCTCGACCATGATGAAAATCGGCCGTTCGCGCTCTTCGTGGAACAGCTTGGTGTGTGGCTCCTGGGTGCGCGCCGTCACGCGCCAGTCGATGGTGCGCACGTCATCCCCGGCCTGGTACACGCGCACCTGGTCGAAATCGACACCGCGCCCGCGCAGCTTGGAATGGTGCAGGCCGATCAACGGGCTGCGCTGGCCGGGCGTGGAAAACAATTGCACTTCACGCACGCGATGGCGCATCTCGATCAACTCACTGAGCGTGACGTGGATACCCGCGCTCGCGTTCATCGACTTCAAGCGACGGCAACGACGTCAAGAATGCGTTGCACCACACGGTCCTGGTCTACGCCTGCGGCTTCGGCCTCGAACGACAGAATGATACGGTGGCGCAACACGTCGAACAGTACTGCCTGGATATCTTCGGGGCTGACGAAATCGCGACCGGCCAGCCAGGCATGGGCGCGGGCACAGCGATCCAGGGCGATGGAGCCGCGCGGGCTTGCGCCGTAGGCAATCCACTCGGCCATCTCCAGGTCGAACTTGGCCGGGGTGCGCGTGGCCATGACCAGTTGCACCAGGTATTCCTCCACCGCATCGGCCATGTACAGGCCGAGGATTTCCTTGCGTGCGGCAAAGATCGCCTGCTGGCTGACGCGGCGCTCGGGCTTGGTTTCGCCGTTGAGCGCTTCGCCACGCGCCTGTTGGAGGATGCGTCGCTCGACGGCGGCATCCGGGAAGCCGATCTTGACGTGCATCAGGAATCGATCGAGCTGGGCTTCCGGCAGGGGGTAGGTGCCTTCCTGTTCGATGGGGTTTTGCGTGGCCATGACCAGAAACAACGGCGACAGCTCGTAGGTGCTGCGGCCCACGCTGACCTGGCGCTCGGCCATGGCCTCAAGCAACGCCGACTGGACCTTGGCCGGGGCGCGGTTGATTTCATCCGCCAGCACCAGGTTGTGAAAGATCGGCCCTTGCTGAAAGACGAAGCTGCCGGTTTCCGGGCGATAGATTTCGGTGCCGGTGATGTCGGCGGGCAACAGGTCGGGGGTGAACTGGATACGATGGAACTGCGCTTCGATACCTTCAGCCAGCTCTTTGATGGCCTTGGTTTTGGCCAGGCCCGGCGCGCCTTCAACCAGCATATGGCCGTCGGCGAGCAGGGCGATCAACAGGCGATCGATGAGTTTTTCCTGGCCGAGAATCTGCGTAGAAAGAAAGGTTCGCAGCGCTAGCAGCGCTTCACGATGTTCCATCGATGACGGTTCCTGGAAAGATGAGCTCGGGTGTCAGGGAAAACACCGGCCTGGGGCGCTTACTTTAATGCATCGCGGGGTGGGCGACTAACGGCTTTTTTAGCGTTCCCGCACGGTGCGTGGGAGCGAACATCAAAGTGCGGGAACGGCCGTACTCGCCAATGTGGTGGTTCAGCCACTGATGCGGTGGCTGACATCGCGCCTTCGCGGGCAAGCCCTAATGCCGGTCAGTTAAGCGCTAAAGCAGAAAAACCTGCGACCTGTGGCGAGGGAGCTTGCTCCCGTTGGGGCGCGAAGCGGCCCCAAAAATGGGACTGCTACGCAGTCCAGCGGGAGCAAG
>NZ_JASLAW010000137.1 GCF_030147005.1 Pseudomonas sp. | reverse complement strand
GAGGTCAGGGTGTCGGCAGTCAATCATCTACGGCAAAGCGCCCATGATAGGCCCCACGCTGGCTGGCGGCACAAACCAATGAGGGTGGGCGTTTGCCCTGATACCAGTCATTTAAGCGGGTGAACTGTGGCGAGGGAGCTTTCTCCCGCTGGACTGCGCCGCGGTCCCATTTTCAGGGGCCGCTTCGCGACCCAGCGGGAGCAAGCTCCCTCGCCACAGTACAGCGCTCCTTCTTGAGTGACTGGCCTCAGGGGCCCTTCCACATTTTTTGGACGATGTGCGCCGCCGGCTCAGTGCGCGAACAATGAATTGCCCTTTTGCCCCGCGAGCTTTTCCGGCTTGATCAGGAACCGCGCGAGTGCCGGCAACAGCCACAGCGCACCGAACATGTTCCACAACAGCATGAAGGTCAGCATCAGGCCCATGTCGGCCTGGAACTTGATTGCCGAGAAGATCCAGGTGCACACGCCGATGGCCAGGCACAGGCCGGTAAACAGTACGGCTTTACCGGTGGACTTGAGCGTCTGGTAATAAGCCTCTTGCAGCGGCAGACCGGCGCGCAGGAAGCTCTCCAGGCGGCTGTAGATATAGATGCCGTAATCCACGCCGATGCCCACGCCCAGGGCCACCACCGGCAAGGTTGCGACCTTGACGCCGATGCCCATGAACGCCATCAGCGCGTTGCCCAGCACCGAGGTGAGCACCAGCGGCAGCACGATGCACAGGGTCGCCGCCCAGGAGCGGAAGGTGATCATGCACATGGTCGCCACGCACAGGTAGACCAGGATCAGGATGATCAGCTCCGACTCCTTGATCACCTCGTTGGTGGCGGCTTCGATCCCGGCATTACCGGCGGCGAGGATGAATTCCAGGCCGTCCTTGTTGTTCTCCTTGGCAAATTCCTGCACCGCATGCACCGCGCGGTCGAGGGTCTCGGCCTTGTGGTCGTTGAGGAACACCAGCACCGGCGCCAGCGAGCAATTGTTGTTGTACAGCCCATCGGCACGGGCGATGGAGTTGTTCAGCACGTCCGGGTTGCGCGACAGGGTTTCCCATTTGAGGTTGCCTTCGTTCATGCCCTTGATCATCTGCTTGGACACGGTCACCAGCGAGATCGCCGACTGCACGCCCTCGGTGTTCTGCATTTTCCACATCAACTGGTCGATAGGCGCCATGGCCTCGTAGCGCGAGCAGCCTTCGGCCTTGGTCTTGACCATCACCACCAGCACGTCGGAGCTGGTGGAATAGTTGCTGATGATGAAGTTGTTGTCTTTGTTGTAGCGCGAGTCCGGGCGCAGTTCCGGCGCGCCCTGGTCGAGGTCGCCGATCTTCAGGTTCTGGCTGTACCAGAGGCCGCCGCCAAAGGCGACCAGGGCCAGCAGCACCGATACACGGGCGACTTTGGGGCTGGCGAATTTCGCCAGCAGGCGCCAGAACGGATGCTCGCGGTTTGCGTCTTTCTTGCTCTTGGCGATGGCGCGCTTGCTGATGCCCACGTAGGAAATAGCCACGGGCAGCAGGATCAGGTTGGTGAACACGATCACCGCCACGCCGATCGATGCGCCGATGGCCAGTTCACGGATCACGCCGATGTCGATGATCAGCAGCGTAATGAAGCCCACCGCATCGGCAAGAATCGCGATCATCCCCGGCAGGAACAGTTGCCGGAAGGTACGCCGTGCGGCGGTCAAGGCGTTGTCCGCCTCACCCGATTGCAGGGCGATGCCGTTGATCTTCTGCACGCCGTGGGAGATGCCGATGGCGAAGATCAGGAACGGCACCAGCATCGAGTACGGGTCCAGCCCGAAACCGGCGGCATGCATCAGGCCCAGTTGCCAGACCACGGCCACCAAGGTGGTGCTCAGCACGGCGATGGTGCTGCGCAGGCAGTTGGTGAACCACAGCAACAGCACCAGGGTGATGGCGAACGCCACGCCGAAGAACAGCACTACCATGATCAAGCCGTCGATCAGGTCACCGACCTTTTTGGCGAAACCGACGATATGGATCTGTACGTTAGGGTTCTGCGCCTGAAACTTGTTGCGGATCTTGTCTTCCAGCTCATGGGAAAACTTCTGGTAGTCCAGGGCGATCAATGTGCCTTGGTCCTGCGGGTCCGGGTAGGACTCCAGCAGCGGGATATCGACGATGCTCGATTTGAAGTCGTTGGCCACCAGGCGCCCGACCTGACCGGACTTGAGCACGTTGTTGCGCAGTTGATCCAGGCTTTGCGGCGAGCCGTTGTAGCTCTGCGGGATCACTTCACCGCCGGCAAAGCCTTCTTCGGTCACTTCGGTCCAGCGGACGCTGGGGCTCCACAGCGACTTGAGGCCCGAGCGGTCGACGCCGGAGATATAGAACACCTCGTCGTTGATCTGCCGCAGGGTCTCCATGTACTCCTTGGTGAAGATGTCACCGTCCTTGGCTTCCACAGAAATGCGCACCGTGTTGCCAAGGTTGGCCAGGTCATTGCGGTGCTCCATCATCTTTTCGATGAAGGGGTGCTTGAGGGGGATCATCTTTTCAAAGCTGGTGGACGGGCGAATCAGCGTCGCCTGCCAGAACAGGAAGACACTCACCAGCAGGCAAATGATGATCACTGCCGGGCGGTTATTGAAGATCAGGCGCTCAAGAAAGGTCGCTTTATCGTTGTGATGACTGCTCATATTTCCCGCCTTCTTCTTATTTTGGCTCTTTATTTAGGAGCAGCTCTGCGCCGGTGGGCATGGCGACGCGAACACCACCCTGTCCGGCCAGAATCAAATTGCCGTTGCCTGATGCGGTCACCGCCGAAAGCGAAATACGGTCCGGGCGGTTGAACACGCTGAAGGTCTGGCCGTCGTCATGGCTGACCACCACGCTGCCGCCATTGCCCACCACGACGATGGAACCGTCATCGAGCAAGGTCGCCCCCGACAGGCCGAATTCAAGGGCGCCGCGGGCCGCATTCAACTCGACCTGCTCCCAGGCGCCGCCAAAGTCGGTGGAACGGTAAAGGTTGCCGCGCAGGCCGTAGGCCAACAGCGTCTGCGGTTGAGCGGTGCCGATTACGCCAAACAACGAGCCTTCATAGGGGCCTTCGAGTTTTTCCCAGGTCTGGCCGTCATCGCTGGAGCGGAACATGCTGCCCTGCTCGCCGACGATAAACAGGCCGGCGTCCTTGATAGCGGCGATGGCGTTGAGGTGGAACTGGTCTTCGTTGTCGAGGCGGTCACTGACGTCCTCCCAGGTCTGGCCCCCGTCGGTGGTCTCGATCAGCGCACCGTAGGCGCCCACGGCCAGGCCGTGATTGGCGTCGTTGAACCACACGTCGAGCAACGGCGCTTCGCGCTTGAGGTCCTGGTATTGCTGGGTCCAGGTGGCGCCGCCGTCGCTGCTGGCAAGGATCTGCGCGTCATGGCCGACCGCCCAGCCGTGCTCGGCATCGACGAAAAACACCGCCGTGAGCAGTTGCCGGGTGGGGACTTTGGCTTGGGTCCAGGTGCTGCCCTGGTCGTCGGAATAGAGGATGTGCCCGCGATCGCCCACCGCCACCAGGCGCTGGCCGGCGTGGGCCACGTCAATCATCAGGCCTTTGGCGGCCTTGGGGGATTCAATCGCAAATACCGCCGTGGCAGAGGCATCGCCGGCGGCGTGGACGACGCTGGATAATGCGACGGCTCCAAACAGCGAGAGCGCTGTGGCCAGCAACGCAACCTTGCGTGCGGCGCGTGGGCGGCAAACAACCCAACCCATGACAGGCTCACTCATAGACCTTCTCCCATTTATTATTGTTAGGTCGTGTTGCTTTGTGGGGGCGCTGAAACCTGCAATCTAGAGCGCCGCAAGCCAGCACGGGCCATCCTATCGGGCTTTGGAATCGTCTGACAATCGGCGCTACGTTATCTTTTGTTAACTGGCGGCGTTTGGCCACCGGCTGAATATAGCGGCATCAGCTGAAATGATGATGTTGAAACGCGCTGTTGTGTCCCACGCGCCTTAATGAATTTTTATTCCATCTATTGAGTTTCGGGAATATTTATTCCATTAATACGCTTCCTTTAAACAATAATCCAAAGGACCACGGCAATGCGTGAACTCGGAATCGGCTTGATCGGCACAGGCTTCATGGGGCGCGCCCACGCGCTGGCGTTCAACAACGCTCGGGCAGTATTCGAACTCCCGGTCACGCTTAACCTGGCTGCTCTGGCCGATGCCGACACCGAGCGTGCGCAGCGTTGCGCCAGCGCCTGGGGGTTTGCCCAGGCCCATGCCGACTGGCAGGCGCTGATCAACGACCCCAAGGTCGATGTCGTGGCCATTACCACCCCCAACCACCTGCACTACCCCATGGCCATGGCTGCGATTGCGGCGGGCAAGGCGGTGTATTGCGAGAAGCCGCTGGCAGTCAGCCTGGAACAGGCCGATGCCATGCGTCGAGCTGCCAGTGCGGCCGGGGTGGTGACGCGTGTGGGCTACAACTACCAGCACAACCCGATGATCGTGCTGGCGCGACAGATGATTGCCGGCGGCGAGCTTGGCGAAATCATCAGCTTCCAGGGCGAGTTCAGCGAAGACTTCATGGCCGACCCGGCCTCGCCCTGGTCGTGGCGCTGTGAGGTGGAACACGCCGGCGGCGCGCTGGCGGACCTCGGCAGCCACTTGTTGTCGATGGCACGTTACCTGGTGGGCGAGGTAATCAGCGTGTGCGCCGATACCCAGACCGTCCACGCTCAACGGCCGGCCGTCAACGGCAGCCCCGCACTGAAAACCATCGCCGTGGATGACCAGGCGCATGCCCTGCTGCGGTTTGCCAACGGCGCGCGCGGCACGGTCAGCAGCAGTTGGCTCAAGCATGGCTACAAGAACCACCTGAGCTTTGAAATCAGCGGCACCCTGGGCACGCTGGCGTTCGATCAGGAGCGTTTGAACGAACTGCGCCTGTGCCGCGCCGGCCAGGACGGTTTCCAGCGCCTGCTCGCCGGCCCTGCCCTGCCCGGTTATGCCGCGTTCAGCCCGGCGGCGGGGCATCAGTTGGGGTACAACGAGTTGAAGACGCTGGAAGTGCAGGAGCTGATCATGGCGCTGGCGGGGCAAGGCGCGGATGGCACTGATTTTGAAGCGGCGTGGGCGGTGGAGCGGCTGGCAACGGCGATTCGCCAGGCCGCCCTTGAGGAACGCTGGGTCAATGTTAACGCGGTCTGAAAAATGTGGGGGCTGGCTTGCCAACCCCCACCCAGGGCTTTATCGGCCAGGAGGCCATGCACAGCCGTGAACACGTGGCCTGCAACGACCTGCTGCAAGCGGCGGGCCTGCCGGCGCACCGCCTCGGCCGGCGCTTGAAATTCTTCCTCGACCTGCAAAAGAAACACCTGCCACCGTCCTGTAGCCTCGCGGTGACCATCGCCTAAAACACTACACCGCGATGCTCGCGGAAATCCTGCTGAGCGATCCGTCGCGTTTTAGCGGCTCACTCGAGGGCTATCGGCAGATGTGGTATTGGCACGTCCTGGAAGAAATCGAACATAAAGCGGTGACCTTCGATGCGTGGAACAGCGTAATCAAGCCCGGCTCCAAGCGTTACATGCTGCGCACCGGCACCATGCCGTTTACCACGCTGCTCTTTTGGCTGGTGGTGTTCGACTTCCATGTGCGCCTGTTGATTGCGACCGGGAGCGCTGCTGATTGCGTTGCACATGCTGGTGGAGTTTGGCGCCCTGTCGATCATCGGCTTGCAAACCTTTACCACCGCGATCTATCAGCAGTTCGTACTGGAGTTCAGCAACGCTAGTGCGGCGCTGCTCAAGTCGGGTGGGTACCTGAAGAGGTGCTGGCGCATGCTCAAGTTTCTGTACCGCCCAGGGGGCGTTTTCCCGCGCATGCTGCGGCCGTGGCTGCACTATTCAAACCAGGCTTTCATCCCTGGGACCATGACTACCGTGCACGGTTAGAGCGGTTAGACGGCTGATGGAAGAGATCGAGCGCACCAATCGGGGCTACGGGGCGGTCTGAGCGGCCAGCGCTTATCCGGGTGCTGGCACAGCTGTCGAGCTTTAGCGAGGGTGCAAAAGCGGTGGGGCAGGCGATGGACAGGTTGACTGTACCGCCGCCTTCGCAGCCTCGCTGGGGCTCGACAGTTCCCACAATTGAACGGCGTCGTCATTGAGAACTGCGCTCGCCTCAATGGCCCACCAAAACGCAGATCAGCGCCGGAATACGCATCAGCGCCATACGCGCCGTTACCCGAAGCAAAAGCTTTTTGCGCTTTCCACGGACGCCCAGGGCAAAAAACCCGGGGGGCGGTACAAATCCCTAGATGAAAAATCGAACTTTCCGACGTGATCGGTCCCCTAAACCTGTCTGAGCCGGTATGATCCGCTGCGTTTTCGTTTGTTAAAGGATGTTACAACCCGGATAGCACCGAGTTCCGACTCAGGGAATATCGCCTGGACGAAAAACAGGCACAAAGGAGAGAGAGCATTACCATGCACGATAAGCGGTCCAGCACTATGCGTCCCCTATTTGTCACCATCCTGTTGTGGTTGTGCAGTGTGGTGTTGTTGTTTGTGATCAAGAACGTCATCGAACTGTTTACCGGGCCCGTCGCTGAGACCTGGATAGACTTGACGTTAGTGCTCGTCGCCTACCTGATGTTCTTTTTGTTGGCTCCGTTGCAACGCTGGATCCAGCGCAGGTCGCGCAAGCGCGCTCGGCGCCACCTCGGCGGGCACGCGCCCGACGTCGACTCCCATCCCTCTCACTGAGGGCTTGGCGTTGTCAGCACCTGGCGATAACTATCAACGCGCACTGGACCGGTTCCTGCACGAACATCCGGATGTAACCGCTGAGCTCGACAGCCTCAACCCACTGGCTGCCCAGGCCAGAGGGGAAACCGTGGCGCAGTATCGTACCGAGCGTCTGTATGAGGCTTTCGAGGCGCAGGCCGAGCGCGAAGGCCTGTTTGCCTGGGAGCTGACCCTCAAGCTGACTGCCGAGTCCCGCGACGCCTTCGAATCCCAGCGCCTTGAGGTGCACAAGGAAGTCGCACAGATGGCCGGCATGAGTTGGGCAGACTACTGCCAACTGCATGACCTGGCCGGTTGACGCCGCGGCTAGCCGTACCAGCGAGGCCGCCTGCAACCGATAACCTCGCGCAGTTCGGCAACCGTCAAAGCCCGGCGTTGCGGGTCATCCGCCAAAGCGGCGCGCAGTGCCGGCCAGCAACGCCGGGGCAACTGCCGGGGTCGGGGCAATCTATGGCCCGGTTGGCGAACCCCCAGGCGACTCCCATGGGCCAGCTCGTAGAGGACACACGCCACGCCATAGAGGTCAGCGGCGGGCGTCAACGCGCCACCTGCCAGTAATTCAGGCGCCGCATAAGCGCGAGTCCAGGCACCCAGGCGGCTGCGGCTCACACTCGCCACGTCCGTGGGAGTCTGCGTCACTGACTGCCCGAGGCCGAAATCGAATAAGCGCACGCCCTCTTCACCCACCATGACATTGGCCGGTTTGATATCGCCATGCAGAACGTTATGTTGGTGGGCGTAAACCAAGGCATCCAGCAGTTGCAGGGCAAGCGGTTGCAGCTGCGGCCAGGGCAATCCATCGGGACACTCCAAAAGCAGTCGGTCCAGCGTCATGCCATGCAGCAGCTCCATGGTGAAAAAGGCGATCTGGCTGCCGGTATCCACCTCAAACGAATACACCCTCACCACGCGTTCATGCCGCAGGCGACGAGACAACGCGAACTCGCTGTACAGCAATACGTGAGCATCCGGGCAGGCTGATAACCCGTCATGCCAACGCCCGCGTACCTCTCCGTCACCGGTGTCAAACAAGGCTTGATCACCGCAGGTACATTCACCCAGGACTCGGTAGGAAACATTTATCAGGAAGGCCATGAGGATCAGATCCTCGTACAGGCGTTTGCGCATCAGGTGATCATTCCCCGCGATCCGCAATCGGGGCAGCCTACCGGCCAGCGTGTGCATAAGCCGCTGATGATCAGCAAGGTCTTCGACAAATCCTCGCCCCTGCTATTCAGCGCACTGACCTCGGGGGAAGAAGTGTCCTGCCGGCTGGAGTGGTTTCGTACCTCTTCGGCAGGCACCCAGGAGCACTACTTCACCGTTGAACTGGAAGGCGCGACGATTGTGGACATCCAGTCGCGCATGCCCAACTGCCAGGACCCGGCCAACGCCCATTTCACCCATCTGGAGGATGTGTATTTCAGCTATCGCAAGATCGTCTGGGCCCATGAAGTAGCCGGCACTTCCGGCTCGGATGACTGGCGCAGCCCGGTGGCCGGCTAACCGCGACGGGTGTGGGAACGGTGCAGGGAAGGCACCGTTCCCGACACCTCTACACCATTGCCAGCGGGTGCTTGCGCTTGGGCGCACCAAACACGCGATCGATCGCGTCCAGGTCATGTTCGTCCAGCACCAACTTTGCAGCAGCGGCATTTTGCCGTATGTGCTCGGGCGTCACGGCTTTGGGGATGGCAATCACGCCCTGTTGACGCAGGACCCAGGCGAGGGAGAACTGCGCGGGTGTGGCCTCATGACGATGGGCGATCTGCTTGAGCGTCGGGCTTGCCAACAGCTCACCGCCCTGGGCAATGGGGCAGTAAGCCATCAATGGTAAATGGTGCTGTTGCCACCACGGCAGCAGGTCGAACTCAATGCCACGCTCTTCGATGTTGTAAAGCACCTGGTTAGTCGCACACGCGGGGGACGCCAATTCCTGCAGGTCTGCCACATCGAAGTTGGAAACACCCCACCGGCCGATTTTGCCCGCTTCGCGCAAACGCTCGAATGCTTCGACGGTTTCTTCAAGGGGGTGCTGGCCGCGCCAGTGCAGCAGATACAGATCGATGTAGTCGGTGCCCAGGCGCTGGAGGCTCGCTTCGCAAGCGCGGGGCACGCCTGTGCGATCGGCATTGTGCGGATACACCTTGCTCACCAGGAATACCCGGTCGCGCCTGCCTTTTATGGCCTCGCCGACCACCTCCTCCGCACCGCCTTCGCCATACATTTCGGCGGTGTCGATCAGAGTCAGGCCCTCGTCGATACCCAGTTGCAATGCACCGACTTCGGCGCGGCGCTGGTTCGGGTCTTCGCCCATCCGCCAGGTTCCCTGGCCAATGACAGGCACGGGAACGCCGGCCAGATCGATAGTACGCATGACAACCTCCTGATGAGTTCGCGAATTAACAGTGTGGCATTGACCGGACAAAAGGGTTCAATCGCAGTATGGTTGGCCTCTGATCAATCGCCAGGAATCATCCGCAATGCTGTTTGTTGTCATGCTCGGGGGCAAGCACCCCAGGGCCAGGATCGAAGTACACGACGTGGCGTTTGCCGTGGCGGATACGCTGCAAGCCACCTACCCGCAATTGCGCGACGCCTGGTTTGGCAGCCCCAAGGGCATGCACATCGACTCGTGGATGGCGGTCGATGGCGTCGACGGCTGGAAGGTCGAATTCAGCCAATTGGCGCCGCACGGCGAAGCGCCTCACTTGTATTTCATCAACCTCGGCGGCTATGAGGCCAACAGCTTCGGCGAGGCTCATCACTACCTGTTGCTGGTCGCGCGCGACAAACGCGAAGCGATGAGCAAAGGCAAGCAGCACCTGTTGCGCCACTGGTCCCAGGCTCACACCGACGCGGTCATGGATATCGACGATTGCCTGCCCATCGACCTGGTGGACGGCCGTTATATTCATCTGGTCAAGGGTCTGCACGCCCCCATCGTCCAGCAAAACGACTACATCGTTTTGGGCTGAAACCGGCGCGCCAGACGGTGACTGATCCGCTCAGACAACGCTCGGGCAAGTAGTGGGAACTTTGCCGGGAAATAACCGCCTGAATCCGGTAGGCTCACCGTTTTTCACTTAAGGAGTTATTTCCCATGGCCAAAGCCACCGCCCGCCACATCCTCGTTTCCACTGAAGACAAGTGCAACGAACTCAAGACCCAGATTGAAGGCGGCGCTGATTTCGCACAAGTCGCCAAAGACAACTCCACCTGCCCGTCCAGCCGTCAAGGCGGTGACCTGGGTTCGTTCGGTCCAGGCCAGATGGTCAAGGAATTCGACACCGTCGTTTTCAGCGCCCCGGTCAATACCGTGCAAGGCCCGGTGAAAACCCAGTTCGGTTATCACCTGCTGGAAGTCACCAGCCGCCAGGACTGATCCTGTCTGTGCTGCGGTAAACAACGGCCCGCCTTTTTGGCGGGCCGTTGTGCATGTGATGACTGACGACGCTTAAGCCGTTAACGTACAGCTCTCTATTCTTGTTCATCCGCGCCCAAGGCTGATAATGCGATTGGCTTCTCCCAGACTGTTCAGCATCACTCTGATCCTGTTTATGGCCAACACCGCTGTGATCGCGGCGCCACAAGCCTCCCTCACGGTGTACGGCGAGCCGGCCAAGTACCCCGACGGCTTCAGCCATTTCGACTATGCCAACCCCAATGCACCCAAAGGCGGCAGCCTGCGCCGCTCCGCCCTGGAAATCGGGCGTTTTGACCATGTGTTGCCGTATATCGACAAAGGCATCGGTGTTTCCCAGGTCGACGGCTGGCTCTATGCACCTCTGGCCCAGCGCTCCCTGGACGAGCCTTACACGGTTTACGGCCTGGTCGCGCAAAAGATCGAACGCGCCGACGACGGTCTGTCGCTGCGTTTCTACCTCAATCCCAAGGCGCGTTTCGCCGACGGCAAACCGATCACCGCCGAAGATGTGCGTTACAGCTTCGAGTTATTGATGACCCAAGGCAGCCTGCGCTTTCGCACGCTGTTCGCCGACGTCAAGCATGTCGAAGTCGAAAGCGAGCGCCAGGTGCGGTTCGACTTCTCCAGCAATGAAAACCGCACCCTGCCCCTGGATATCGCCACCCTGCCGGTGTTTCCTGAGCATTGGTGGAAGACCCGCGATTTCGCCAACGGCGGCGGCTATGAAGCCCCCCTGGGCAGCGGTCCGTACAAGGTGAGCAAGATCGACGCCGGCAGCACCATCACCTTTACCCGCGACCCCGATTGGTGGGGCAAGGATTTACCGGTCAGCCGTGGCCTGTACAACTTCGATCACCTGAGCCTGGAATATTTCGGCGACACCGAAGTGGCGCGCCAAGTGCTGCGCGGCGGAGCCTACGACTTCAATCGAGAGTTTTCCGCCACGGGCTACTCCATCGGCTACAACGGCCCGGCCCTCGATGATGGCCGCCTGCAGCGCGCGCATTTGGCCAAGCAAATGCCGCAACCGGCCCAGGGCTATGTGTTCAATGTGCAAAAACCGATGTTCAAGGATCGCCGCGTGCGCCAGGCCCTGGCCATGCTATGGGATTTCGAATGGGCCAACCGGCAGATGATGCGCAACCTGTACATTCGCCAGCAGAGCTTTTTCTCCAATAGCCCGCTCGCCGCCACCCAGTTACCGACCCAGGAAGAACTGGCCATCCTTGAACCCTTGCGCGGGCAGATTCCCGATGAAGTCTTTACCCAGGTGTTCAAGGCGCCCGTCACCGATGGCAGCGGCATGATCCGCGACAAGCAGTTGCAGGCCCTGGCCCTGCTGCAGGAAGCGGGCTGGAAGCCTGAAGGCGACAAGCTGGTCAACGCCGAAGGCGAGCCGCTGGAGTTCACCTTTCTCAATGCCCAGGCGGGCCTGGAACGTCTGTTGCTGCCGTACAAACGCAACCTGGCTCAAATCGGCATCACGTTGAATATCCGTCGCATCGACTCCTCCCAATACGTCAATCGTTTGATGGCACGGGACTACGACATGATCGTCACCGGTTTTCCGGTCACGGCATCGCCGGGCATGGAGCTGTACAACTTCTTCGGTTCCGCCGCCGCGTTCGATCCGGGTGCCAACAACTACATGGCGCTCCAGGACCCGGCCGTCGACAGCCTGCTCAAGGGGCTGGTCAAGGCTGACACCCAGGCGCGGATGCTCACCTACGCCCACGCGCTGGACCGGGTGCTGCAATGGAGCTATCTGTGGATTCCCAACTACTACCCGCCCGGCACCTCTGCGGCGTGGTGGAACCGCTTCGGCCGCCCGGCCATCGAGGCGAAAAACGATGAAGCCCTGGAAACCTGGTGGGAAGTCAGCCCCACGCCATTGACCAACGAGCAGATGCGAGTCGAGCTGGAAAAACGCGGGGGTGCGCGCTGATGTTTGCCTATATCGTGCGACGCCTGCTGCTGATCATCCCCACCCTGGTGATCATTCTGTTGGTGAATTTCGTGATCGTGCAGGCCGCGCCGGGCGGCCCGGTCGAACAAGCCATTGCCCACCTGCAAGGCATCGGCGGGGGCGGTGTCGCAGGGGCTGCGGGCGAAGGCATCAGCGGCTCGCGGGCCAGCCGCGGCCTGGACCCGAAACTGATCAAAGACATCGAAAAGCAGTACGGCTTCGACAAGCCCGCGCCGGAACGCCTGTGGCTGATGCTCAAGAGCTACGCCCAACTGGACTTCGGCAACAGCTTCTTTCGCGGCGCGACGGTGATCGACCTGATCCTGGAAAAAATGCCGGTCACCATTTCCCTGGGCCTGTGGGCCACCCTGATTACATACCTGGTGTCGATCCCCCTGGGGATACGCAAGGCAGTGCGCCATGGCAGCAGCTTTGACATATGGAGCAGCACCGCCATCGTGATCGGCTATGCCATGCCGGCGTTTCTGTTCGCGATGTTTCTGATCGTGGTGTTCGCCGGAGGTACCTCGCTGAACTGGTTCCCGGTGCGTGGGCTGGTTTCGGAGAACTTCGAAGAACTGACCACTGTGGGCAAGATCGCCGACTACTTCTGGCATCTGGTCTTGCCGGTAACGGCACTGGTGATCGGCGGCTTCGCCACCTTGACCATCCTCACCAAGAACTCGTTCCTCAACGAAATCACGCGACAGTACGTGGTGACCGCGCGCGCCAAGGGGTTGAGCGAACGCCGTGTGCTCTACGGCCATGTGTTCCGCAATGCGATGCTGCTGGTGATTTCCGGGATTCCCCAGGCCTTCATCAGTGTGTTCTTCGCCGGTTCGTTGCTGATCGAAGTCATTTTCTCCCTCGATGGCCTGGGCCGCATGAGCTATGAGGCGGCCGTCTCGCGAGATTATCCGGTGGTATTTGGTTCGCTGTTTATCTTCACCCTGTTCGGCCTCTTGATAAAACTCATCGGCGACCTCTGCTACACCCTGGTGGACCCGCGTATCGATTTCGCCGCGAGGAACGCCTGATGCTTAACCTGTCTCCCGTGGCCCGTCGGCGTTTCGAGCGATTCAAGAAGAACCGTCGCGGCTGGTGGTCCCTGTGGCTCTTCATCGGCCTGTTTCTACTGACCCTCGGCGGCGAGTTGATCGCCAATGACAAGCCGTTGGTGCTCAGCTTCAAGAACGAGCTGTATTTCCCGGTGTTCAAGCGCTACACCGAGCAGCAGTTCGGCGGGCAGTTGCCGTTCCAGGCCGACTACCGCAGCGACTACGTGCAACAGCTGATAAAGCAGGACGGCGGCTGGATGCTGTTCCCACCGATCCCGTTCAGCGACGATACGCCCAATTACGAGCTGACCCGCCCTGCCCCCAGCCCACCGTCGACGGTGAACTGGCTGGGCACCGATGACCAGTCGCGGGATGTACTGGCGCGCGTGATCTTCGGCGCGCGGGTGTCGATCCTGTTTGCCCTGGCATTAACCGCGATCAGCGCCGCCATCGGCATCGCCGCCGGGGCGCTGCAGGGTTACTACGGCGGCTGGGTGGACTTGCTCGGGCAACGCATCCTGGAAGTGTGGTCGGGCCTGCCCGTGCTGTACCTGCTGATTATCCTGTCAGGGTTCGTCGAGCCGAATTTCTGGTGGCTGCTGGGCATCATGGCGCTGTTTTCCTGGCTGGCACTGGTGGATGTGGTGCGCGCCGAGTTCCTGCGCGGGCGCAACCTGGAATACGTCAAGGCCGCCCGCGCCCTGGGCCTGGGCGACGGCAAGATCATTGCCCGGCATATCCTGCCCAATGCCATGACCGCGACCTTGAGCTATTTGCCGTTCATCCTGACCGGGGCGATTTCAACCTTGAGCGCCCTGGATTTCCTCGGCTTCGGCATGCCGGCCGGCAGTGCTTCGCTGGGTGAGTTGATCGCCCAGGGCAAGCAGAACCTGCAAGCCCCGTGGCTGGGCCTGACGGCGTTTTTCACACTGGCGCTGATCCTGTCGCTGCTGGTGTTTATCGGCGAGGCGTTGCGTGATGCCTTCGACCCTCGCTCATGAGTGATTGCGTATGAACCTGATCGAAATCCGTGACCTCAGCGTGGCGTTCAGCGGCCAGGCCGTGGTGCGCAATGTGAACCTGGACGTGCGCCCCGGCGAATGCCTGGCGTTGGTTGGCGAGTCGGGCTCGGGCAAGTCGGTGACCGCCCATTCGATCCTGCAACTGCTGCCCGAAGCCGGCGCGCAAAGCACCGGCTCGGTGAAGTATCGCGGCAAGGAGCTGATGGGCGCGTCGCCGGTGGCCCTGCAAAAGCTGCGCGGCAACCGCATTGCGATGATTTTCCAGGAACCGATGACCTCGCTGAACCCACTGCATACGGTCGAAAAGCAGATCGGCGAAACCCTGCTGCTGCACAAAGGCCTGGGCGGCAAGGCGGCGCAGGCGCGTATTCTCGAGCTGCTCGACCTGGTGGGCATTCAGAAACCCCAGGAGCGGCTCAAGGCCTATCCGCATCAACTCTCCGGTGGCCAGCGCCAGCGGGTGATGATCGCCATGGCCCTGGCCTGCGAGCCGGAGCTGCTGATTGCCGACGAACCCACCACCGCGCTGGACGTGACCGTGCAGCGCAAGATCCTGCTGTTGCTCAAGTCCTTGCAGCAACGTTTGGGCATGTCGTTGCTGCTGATCAGCCATGACCTCAACCTGGTGCGCAGCATTGCCCAGCGGGTGTGCGTGATGCGCGCCGGGGAAATCGTCGAGCAGGCCGATTGCGAAACGCTGTTCACTGCGCCACAGCATCCTTACAGCCGCCTGCTGCTGGACGCCGAACCCTCGGGTGACGCGCTGTGCAGCGACGCGCGCGAGACCGTTTTGCAGGTCGATGACCTGACGGTGCAGTTCCGCCTCGGCGGCGGGCTGTTTCGGCCCAAGACCTACCTGCGCGCCGTGGACGGCATCAGCCTGAGCGTAGAACGTGGCAAGACCCTGGGGATTGTCGGCGAGTCCGGCTCGGGCAAGTCCACCCTCGGCCAGGCGATTTTGCGGCTGCTGGACTCCACTGGCAGCATCCGCTTCCAGGGGCAGGCCCTCGACCCGCTCAACCATCAGCAGATGCGCCCGTGGCGCAAGCAGATGCAGGTGGTGTTCCAGGACCCCTATGGCAGCCTCAGCCCGCGCATGTCGGTGCAGCAGATCATCAGCGAGGGCCTGGAAGTCCATGCCCCGTGCAGCCGGGCCGACCGCGATGCGCAGGTGATCCAGGTACTCAAGGATGTGGGCCTCGACCCCGCCAGCCGTCATCGCTACCCCCATGAGTTTTCCGGAGGCCAGCGTCAACGTATCGCGATTGCGCGTGCACTGGTGCTCAAGCCGGCGCTGATGCTGCTGGATGAGCCCACCTCGGCGCTGGACCGTACGGTGCAAAAACAAGTGGTGGCCCTGTTGCGCGAGCTGCAGGAAAAATACGGCCTGACCTACCTGTTCATCAGCCACGACCTGGCAGTGGTGCGTGCGATGGCCCACGATATGATCGTGATCAAGGACGGCAAAGTGGTGGAGCACGGGGCGAGCCACGCTGTCTTTGAATCACCCCAACACCCCTACACCCAGGAGCTTCTGGCAGCGGCGCACATTCCCCTGTAAGCGAGCTTGCTCGCGAAGAAATTGAATACCCCAGGTTCCTTCACAAGCGCCGCGTTATCGTTGACGAGCTTCGCGAGCACGCTCGCTCCTACAGGATTCTGTACCCATGAGCACCAGCCTCAAGGATTACCAACAGGTTCGCGGCCTGGCCATTCAGTCGCTGTTCGAGATCATCGAGCAGTCCAGCGAAGGCACGGTGATTGTCGACCGCGACGCGAATATCGTCTGGATGAACGAGCGCTACGCCAAGCGTTTCGGCCTCAAGAGCGCGGAGCAGGCCATCGGCCAACCCTGCGAACAGGTGATTTCCAATAGCCTGCTGCGCCAGGTGGTGCGCGACGATCGGCCGATTCTGCTGGATATCCAGGACACGCCCAAGGGCCCGCTGGTGGTAATGCGCCTGCCGATCCACGACGACGCGGGCGCGGTGATCGGGGCGATCGGGTTTGCGCTGTTCGATGAGCTGCGCAACCTGTCGCCGCTGATCGAGCGCTACCTGAGCATGCAGCAGGAGCTGGCGTCCACCCGCTCGCTGTTGCGCTCGCGGCAAAGCAAATACAACTTCGCGCATTTTATCGGCACCAGCGCCGCCAGCCTTGAAGTCAAGCG
Source organism: Pseudomonas sp. (assembly GCF_030147005.1). Classification (GTDB taxonomy): domain Bacteria; phylum Pseudomonadota; class Gammaproteobacteria; order Pseudomonadales; family Pseudomonadaceae; genus Aquipseudomonas. The sequence continues at coordinate 1,064 of NZ_JASLAW010000137.1, read as the reverse complement.
TCGTGCGCGGCGCAGTGCGAGCGCCGAATCGCCAGTGCTGCTGCTGGGCGAAACCGGCACCGGCAAGGAGTTGCTCGCCCAGGCCATCCATGGCGCGTCGCCTCGAGCGCACAAGGCGTTCGTCAGCATCAACAGCGCGGCGATTCCCCATGACCTGCTCGAAGCCGAATTTTTCGGTACCGCTCCGGGCGCTTTCACGGGCGCCGACCGCAAGGGCCGCCCCGGCAAATTCCAGATCGCCCAGGGTGGCACGCTGTTTCTGGATGAAATCGGCGACATGCCGCTGCCGCTGCAAAGCAAGTTATTGCGGGTGTTGCAGGAAAAGGAATTCGAACCGGTGGGTTCCAACGAGATGCTGCACAGCGATGTGCGGGTGATTGCCGCCACGTCCATGGACCTGGAGGCGGCGATCAAGCGCGGCGAATTCCGCGCAGACCTGTATTACCGCCTCAACGTACTGCCGATCCAGGTGCCGCCACTGCGTGAGCGGCTGGAGGATATTCCGGCATTGAGCGAGGCGATCCTTGAAGAACTGCGCAGCCGGCATGAACTGGACCGCGACGCCCTGGCGCTACTGGGCCGGCATGCCTGGCCGGGAAATATCCGCGAGCTGCGTAATGTGCTGGAACGGGCAGCCTTGTTGAGTGATGACCTGGTGTTGAATGCCGACGAGATTCACGCGGCGATTGGCACCTTTGCCCCGGTTGAGCGCAGCACGACGATGGCGTTGGAGGGAGAAACCTTCAACGCCGCCAGGGAGCGCTTTGACCGGCAAGTGATTGCAGCGGCGCTCGAGGCGTGTGATGCGAATGTGGTGGAGGCAGCCAAGCGGTTGGGGTTAGGCAGGTCGACGCTGTACAAGAAGATGGTGGCGCTGGGCATTGCGCAGTCTCAATAAAGAGACTCAATTCTTCATACAGAGACAATCCGATATGGGACCGGGCCTGCTCTAATGCCAGTCAGTTAAGGAGGAGCGCTTTACCGTGGCGAGGGAGCTTGCTCCCGCTGGACTGCGCAGCAGTCCCATTTTCTGGGGTCGCTTCGCGGCCCAGCGGGAGCAAGCT
>NZ_JASLAW010000118.1 GCF_030147005.1 Pseudomonas sp. | reverse complement strand
CTCGCGAATGCGGTGTATCAGTTAACACACCTGATACTGACAAACCGCTTTCGCGAGCAAGCCCGCTCCCACTTATTTTGACTGTGTAGCCTCTGGAAACATCGCTTCACAGAACCGCAACAAAATCGCTACAAAATACTTAGGCCGCTACCTATCAACCGCCCGTCAGCCCGTATATAAAGTCACCCCACAAATCAGGCAGAAGGACGATTGACCGTCCTTAGGCTTTACTGTTGACACAACGGGTTGCAATTACGCATTTTGTCTCAATTGCGCAGGCTCGGACTCAGGCGCAGCATGTCCAGCCCCGCGTCCACCCAGCGCTCGGCGTCCTGATGCAGTTGAAAGCTTTCAGGCACCAGCAGCCACTGGCCGATAAGGCCGTGGATGTAGGCATGAATGCACACCGCAGCACGGTTGGTATCGAGACTTTCCGGTAATTGCCCGCGATGCACCGCGTTACGCAACGTCAGGCCGATACGCAGGTTGCACTCCAGGCTATGGGCCTGGCGCTGGCGGCGCATGTCACACATTTCATCGGTGAACTCGCACTTATGAAACAGGATCTCGTTGATGCGCCGGGTTTTCGGGTCCAGGGCCACTTGATGATAGAGATGAATCAGCAGTTTGCGCATGCACCCCAACGGATCGACCTCATCCTCGCTTTCACTCGCCCGAGCCAATTCATCCAGGGGTTCGTGCAGCGTGTCGAGCAGGGCCTGCAGCAAATCGGACTTGTTACTGAAATGCCAGTAGATGGCACCGCGCGTCACGCCGGCCAGGGCGGCGATGTCCGCCAGCGTGGTCCGTGCAACGCCACGCTCATAAAAGGCTTGCTCGGCGGCTTGGAGGATCTGGCTGCGCGTTTCCTGAGCTTCCTCTTTGGTGCGACGAACCATGGCAGTAAAACCTCAATCAGAACACTGGGGACTATCGTTAACGCAACGTTAATAGACGTGAACGATCATCTGAATAATTGTGGGACGACACCGTCATGGGCGCCGAACGTACTAAAATCGAGGCTTTGGACGTTGCTTTGTCAACATTGCGCCAAGCCTGTCAAGAGTTTACAAACAACCATGAACGTAAGTATATTGCGTAGCAAGCTACTTATCCACTCACGGCTTGTTTTTCACCCTTCCACACTTCTTGTGCGCACTCTGCGCGCCTGACCCGAGGATCTTCATGCAACTTAAGCCAGCTGTTACCGCTCTGGTCACTGCCGTCGCCCTGGCATCGCTGCTCAGCGGATGTAAAAAGGAAGAAGCGGCTCCGCCCGCTCAAACCCCTCAGGTCGGCGTGGTCACTATTCAACCTCAAGCCTTTACCCTGACCACCGAGCTGCCAGGCCGCACCACGGCCTACCGCATTGCGGAAGTGCGCCCTCAGGTGAACGGCATCATTCTCAAGCGCCTGTTCAAGGAAGGCGCCGACGTGAAGGAAGGGCAGCAGCTCTACCAGATCGACCCGTCGATCTACGAGGCAACACTCAAGAGCGCACAGGCCAAGCTGACCCAGACCAAGTCGATCACCGATCGCTACAAGCAACTGGTCGATGAGCAAGCCGTCAGCCGCCAGGAGTACGACACTGCCGTTGCCGACCGCATGACCGCCGAGGCCGACCTGCAGAGCGCGCAGATCAACGTGCGCTACACCAAAGTGTTCGCGCCGATCTCCGGGCGTATCGGTCGCTCCGCGGTCACCGAAGGCGCGCTGGTCAACAACGGCCAGACCGACGCCATGGCCGTCATCCAGCAACTGGACCCGATCTACGTCGACGTCACACAGTCCTCGGCTGAAATGCTGAAACTGCGTCGCGACCTGGAAAGCGGCCAACTGCAAAAATCCGGCGACAACGCCGCCATGGTCAAGCTGACCCTGGAAGACGGCAGCGACTACAGCCAGCAAGGCAAGCTGGAGTTCTCTGAAGTATCGGTCGACCAGACCACCGGTTCCGTGACCCTGCGCGCCGTGTTCCCTAACCCTGATCATGTGCTGCTGCCCGGCATGTTCGTGCATGCCCAGCTGCAAGCCGGCGTGAACAGCAAGGCCATTCTTGCGCCGCAACAGGGCGTGACCCGTGACCTCAGGGGCATCCCGACGGCGCTTGTCGTCAATGCCGAGAACAAGGTCGAGCAGCGTGAGTTGGTGGCCAACCGCACCGCAGGCGCCTACTGGCTGGTGGAGAAAGGCCTCAACGCCGGCGACCGCGTCATCACCGAAGGTTTGCAGTACGTCAAGCCGGGCGCCGAGGTGAAGGTCACGGAAGCCGGCAATGCCAAGCCCGCCGGTTCTGCCGCTCCTGCTGCCGCTGCTGGCAAAGGGGAGTAATCCATGTCGAAATTTTTTATCGACCGTCCCATTTTCGCCTGGGTAATTGCCCTGGTGATCATGCTGGTCGGGGCACTGTCGATCCTGAAGTTGCCCATCAACCAATACCCGGCCATTGCGCCAACCGCCATTGATATCCAGGTGACCTACCCAGGCGCGTCCGCACAAACCGTGCAGGACACCGTGGTGCAGGTCATCGAGCAACAGCTCAACGGTATTGACAACCTGCGCTATGTGGCCTCGGACAGTAACTCCGACGGCAGCATGACTATCACCGCGACGTTCAACCAGGGTACCAACCCGGACATCGCCCAGGTTCAGGTGCAGAACAAACTGAACCTGGCGACCCCGCTGCTGCCGCAAGAAGTGCAGCAGCAGGGTATTCGCGTGACCAAGTCGGTGAAGAACTTCCTGATGGTGATCGGTCTGGTGTCGGAAGACGGCAGCATGACCAAGGACGACCTGTCCAACTACATCGTGTCCAATATCCAGGACCCGATCTCCCGTACCTCGGGTGTGGGTGACTTCCAGGTCTTCGGTTCGCAGTACGCCATGCGTATCTGGCTCGACCCGGCCAAGCTGAACAACTTCCAGCTCACGCCAGTGGATGTCAGCAACGCCATCAAGGCCCAGAACGTGCAAGTGGCCACCGGTCAACTGGGCGGCCTGCCTGCCCTGCCCGGCACCCAGCTGAACGCCACCATCATCGGCAAGACTCGCCTGCAAAGCGCTGAAGAATTCGCCAAGATCCTGATGAAGGTGAATGCCGACGGTTCGCAAGTGCGCTTGGGCGACGTTGCGCGTATCGAACTGGGCGGCCAGAACTACAGCATCAGCGCGCAGTTCAACGGCAAGCCGGCTTCCGGTATGGCGATCAAGCTGGCCGCCGGGGCGAACGCCCTGGACACCGGTAAAGCGATCCGCGCCACCGTGGCATCCCTGGAACCGTTCTTCCCGCCTGGCATGAAAGCCGTGGTGCCGTATGACACGACCCCGGTGGTGACCGAATCGATCTCCGGTGTGGTTCACACCCTGGTCGAAGCGATCGTGCTGGTGTTCCTGGTGATGTTCCTGTTCCTGCAGAACTTCCGCGCCACCATCATCACCACCATGACCGTACCGGTGGTATTGCTGGGTACCTTCGGGATCCTGGCGGCGTTCGGTTTCACCATCAACACCCTGACCATGTTCGGCATGATCCTGGCCATCGGCCTGCTGGTGGACGATGCCATCGTGGTGGTGGAAAACGTCGAACGGGTCATGGCCGAGGAGCACCTGTCGCCCAAGGAAGCGACGATCAAGTCCATGGGCCAGATCCAGGGCGCTCTGGTGGGTATTGCCCTGGTGTTGTCGGCGGTGCTGCTGCCGATGGCGTTCTTTGGCGGTTCCACCGGTGTGATCTACCGTCAGTTCTCCATCACGATTGTGTCGGCGATGGCGTTGTCGGTACTGGTTGCGCTGATCTTCACCCCGGCCTTGTGCGCCACCATGCTCAAGCCGATCGATCCGGAAAAGCACGGCCAACCCAAGCGCGGTTTCTTCGGCTGGTTCAACCGCACCTTCGACAGCGGCGTACTCAAGTACGAGCGCGGCGTAGGCTCGATGATCAAGCACAAGATCCCGGCCTTCCTGGTGTATGTGCTGATCCTGGTCGGCATGATCTGGATGTTCACGCGTATTCCGAGCGCGTTCCTGCCTGAAGAAGACCAGGGCGTGATCTTTGCCCAGGTGCAGACACCGGTGGGCGCCTCGGCTGAACGAACACAAAAAGTCATCGACGACATGCGCGCATTCCTGCTGCATGACAAAGAAGGCGAGCCAGGCGAAGGCAAGGCCGTGAAGTCGGTATTTACCGTAAACGGCTTTAACTTCGCCGGTCGAGGCCAGAGCTCGGGCCTCGCGTTCGTGATGCTCAAGCCGTGGGACGAGCGTGATTCATCCCAGTCGGTGTTCGAAGTGGCCAAGCGTGCCCAGGGTTACTTCTTCGGGGCCTTCAAGGACGCCATGGTATTTGCCATCGTGCCGCCTTCGGTTCTGGAATTGGGTAACGCCACCGGCTTCGACGTGTTCCTGCAAGACCAGGGTGGCGTCGGCCATGACAAACTGATGGCAGCCCGTAACCAGTTCCTCGGTGCGGCGGCCCAAAGCAAGATCCTGGCGGGCGTGCGGCCCAACGGCGTGAACGATGAGCCGCAGTACGAACTGACCGTCGATGACGAGAAAGCCAGCGCCCAGGGCATCAGCCTGGCGGACATCCAGCAGACCCTGGCTATCGCACTGGGCGGCAGCTACATCAACGACTTCATCGACCGTGGTCGGGTGAAGAAGGTGTATGTACAAGGTGACGCCGCCAGCCGTATGTCTCCGGAAGACCTGGACAAATGGTACGTGCGCGCCGACTCCGGGAAGATGGTGCCGCTGTCGGCCATCTCGTCGGGCAAATGGATCTACGGCTCGCCGAAGCTCTCGCGCTATAACGGTGTAGCGGCAATGGAAATCCTCGGTACCCCGGCGCCTGGCTACAGTACCGGTGACGCGATGGCAGAAGTCGAACGCATTGCCAAGGAACTGCCGGCCGGCGTCGGTTATGCCTGGACAGGCCTGTCGTACGAAGAACGTCTGTCCGGCTCCCAGGCACCTGCGTTGTATGCCCTGTCGTTGCTGGTAGTGTTCCTGTGCCTCGCGGCCTTGTACGAAAGCTGGTCGATCCCGATCGCGGTGATCCTCGTGGTACCGCTGGGTGTGATCGGTGCACTGATCGCCACCAGCATGCGCGGCCTGTCCAACGACGTGTTCTTCCAGGTGGGCTTGCTGGTAACGGTGGGCCTGGCGGCGAAAAACGCGATCCTTATCGTGGAATTCGCCAAAGAGCTGCACGAGCAAGGCAAAGGCATCGTCGAGGCGGCCATCGAAGCGTCCCGCATGCGTCTGCGCCCGATCATCATGACGTCCATGGCGTTCGTGCTCGGCGTATTGCCACTGGCGATTTCCACTGGCGCAGGCTCAGGCAGCCAGCATGCGATCGGTACCGGCGTTATCGGCGGTATGATCACAGCCACTGTGCTGGCGATATTCTGGGTGCCGCTGTTCTACGCAACCGTGTCCTCCGCCGGCGAACGCAAAAAGAAAGACACCACTGAAACTCCTAAAGAGGCTGGCCAATGAGCAAGTCGCTACTTTCCCTAGCCGTCACCGCCTTCGTGCTCAGTGGCTGCTCGCTGATCCCTGACTACCAGCGCCCCGAAGCGCCGGTGGCGGCGCAGTTCCCGCAGGGGCCGGCGTATTCGTCGGCCCAGGCGCCGGGCCAGGCTGCCGCGGAGCAAGGCTGGAAGCAGTTTTTCCATGACCCTGCCCTGCAACAGCTGATCCAGACCGCGCTGGTGAACAACCGTGACCTGCGCGTCGCGGCCTTGAATATCGACGCGTATGCGGCGCAGTACCAGATCCAGCGTGCCGACCTGTTTCCGGCCGTCTCGGCCACCGGCAACGGCAGCCGTTCGCGTACTCCGGCGCGGCTGTCGCAGACCGGCGAATCGACCATCGCCAGCCAGTATTCGGCCGGCCTGGGGATCAGTTCCTATGAGCTGGACCTGTTCGGTCGCGTGCGCAGCCTGAGTGAAGAAGCGCTGCAGAGATATTTCGCCACCGAAGAAGCGCGGCGCAGTACCCAGATCAGCCTGGTGGCCAGTGTGGCGAATGCCTACCTGACCTGGCAGGCCGACAAGGAACTGCTCAAACTGACCCAGGACACCCTCGGCGCGTTCGAGCAGAGCTACAAGCTCACCTCGCGCAGTAACGAAGTCGGCGTGGCCTCGGCCCTCGAGCTGAGCCAGGCGCGTACCTCGGTGGAAAACGCCCGTGTGCAACTGGCGCGTTACACCCGCCAGGTGGCCCAGGACGAAAACAGCCTGACCCTGCTGCTGGGCACCGGCCTGCCGGCGAATATCGCCAGCAAGCCCCTGTCCGATGACCTGCTCAGCGAAGTACCGGCCGGCTTGCCGTCGGACCTGCTGCAACGTCGTCCCGATATCGTTCAGGCCGAGTACAACCTCAAGGCCGCCAACGCCAACATCGGTGCGGCCCGCGCGGCATTCTTCCCAAGCATCAGCTTGACCGCCAGCGCCGGTACCGCCAGCCCGAACCTGGGCGGCCTGTTCAAAGGCGGCTCGGGCACCTGGGCGTTCGCCCCACAGATCAACATCCCGATCTTCAATGCCGGTAGCCTGCGCGCAAGCCTGGACTACTCGAAGATCCAGAAAGAGATCAACGTGGCCAACTACGAGAAGGCCATCCAGACCGGCTTCCAGGAAGTCTCCGACGGCCTCGTCGCGCGTGCGACCTACAAGCAGCAGTTGGATGCACAACGTGGCTTCGTCGCCGCCAACCAGGACTACTACCGCCTGGCCGAGCGTCGCTACCGCATCGGTGTGGACAGCAACCTGACCTTCCTCGATGCCCAGCGCCAACTGTTCAGTGCCCAGCAATCGCTGATCACCGACCGTCTGGCGCAGCTGACCAGCGAGGTCAACCTGTACAAGGCCCTCGGCGGTGGCTGGAACGAGCAGACCGCAAAAAACGAGCCGGTGAAAGAAGAAGCGCCAGAACTGAAATTATTCTGATCGTGACGCCCTGAACATGACCGCCTCCCTTACCGGAGGCGGCTTTTTTTCTGCAGTCTTTTGCTCATCATTATCGTGAAGCCAGGTAAAAGGGTTGTAACAGGGTAAACAAATACACATGACAGCTTCAACTTCCAGCTAAGCATTGACCTGAACTTGAAATTGTTGACTTTTAACATGATAGACAACTTCCTTTGTACTATCGCGCGGATAAAACAAAACATTAAAATCAAACTCCGCTATAAACCAAAGTCCGTCAATGTCTTCAGTAACCTTTTTAACGCGAAACTCGCCCGATGGATCTCCAAAGGTCCCGTCAGCAAAGTCACTTATTTCGAAAAAAGTAAAGACGTGCCCAGGCTCGCTGTCCCCCGATATAATGTATTTACTGTAACTGGTAAGGTCTTCACCACGAAACTGAAGGAATGCAGGGTTTCCGGCATCTTTCGGCTTGCATTGAATATAATAGTTTCTTTTTTCATCATCATATAATTCAAAATGAATATCGTCCAAATCAAGTCTTATGTAACCCTCCCCGTCAATGGTCATCTCCAACTCACAGTACGACGGCACTGGCTGCTTGCCAATACGATTGGATGCACCTCCAACCGAATCCACCTCCACGTGCTTAACCATCGCGCCACCCTCCAGAAAGTATATTCGACAATACAGTCGAAAAATAACACCGCGCATCCGCTGCCTACAACTGTCAGACTTAACAGGTAGGCATGACACGAACGAGCTCTTAAGATCCTATATTTAGCCCTGACACTCTTATAACTTAAGCTCATTAATTACATTGATATAAGAGCAATGACGTTCACGCAGCGCCCACACCTCCCCGATTGAACCGCCCCGTATCGCTGACCTCCGTGGACGCCACCCGCATACCGCGCAACTCCAGCATGCGCCGTGACGCCAGCAACAATGAATTCGATGAAAACCGGTTGATCGTCAGCTACCCGATAAGTCTGCTGTAAACCGGCGCCACAGTTACTGTATGGTGCGCGCCTGCCGCTGCTGATCGCCCTGGCAGCGGCCCTTTATTCGGGCACGCGCACAGCATGAAAACCTTCGCTGCAACAATCGCCGTGGTTGCCCTGGCCCTGAGCCTGGGTGGCTGTATCAGCGCGCCCATCGCCCTGACGCCGCAGACTGAACAACGTCTGCTGGCCCAAGCGCCGATCCGCTTTTTGCTGACCTTCGATGACGGCCCCAGCGCCTCGGGCTATAACAACCCGAGCCGTTCGGTAGTGGCGGACCTTGCCAATAATCCGGTGCTACCGGGGATCAAGGCGGTGTTTTTCGTGCAGACCGAAGCCGCACGTTCAGGTGGCAGCGCGCGAGGGCGCAAGACCATGGAGCGTGAATATGCCGCCGGCCATGTGCTGGGCTTTCACACCGCAACGGCGTTTCATACCAACCACCGCTGGCTGAACGACGCCGAGCTGGAACGTACTCTCACCGAAGGTGCGGCAGACATCGCCGCCATTACCGGCGCGCCACCGGCGCTGGTGCGCCCGCCGTTCTGGAATTTCGACCGCCGCACCTTTGCCGCCTACCAGCGTCACGGCATGCACGTGCTGCTCACTGACCTGAGCGCCAATGACGGCAAGATCTGGGGTTTCAATGCCAGCCCGCGCCGCCGCGCCAACCTGTATCGACAGCTCTCGGTGGTGCGCGAACGCATCGCCCTGGGTGAGCTGCCGACGGTGGACGGCGTGATCCCGGTGGTGGTGACATTCCACGACATCAACCGCTACACCGCGCGGCATATGCAGGAGTACTTGCAGATCCTGATGGACAGCGCGCGGGTCAACAGCCTGAAAACCGCCGCCGAACCGTTCTACACCGACCACGCCGCACTGGCGCGCGCGGCGCTGGCACGAACCGTCAAGAATGTGAACGAGCCGGTGCATCTGCCGGGGGTGTGGAATCTGCTGTGGGACGCCGATACACACTGACACACTGACACACTGACACACTGACACACTGATTTCAGTGTGGGGGCTGGTGCCTGAAAACGACACGGTTTGTCAGTTCAATCAATGTGATGCAATCGCAGGCAAGCCAGCGCCCCCATTTGATCGTATTTCACGTTCAGTCTTGCTCGCGCGACTCCACACCCAACTCATCCCACACCGACTCCGCCAGGTGAAACGTCGCATTCGCCGCCGGTATGCCGCAGTAGATAGCGCTCTGCATCAGCACTTCCTTGATCTCGGCACGCGTCACGCCGTTGCTGGCGGCGGCGCGTAGATGCAGTTTCAATTCTTCATTGCGGTTCATGCCGATCAACATCGCAATGGTGATCAGGCTGCGGGTGTGCCGAGGCAGGCCGGGCCGGGTCCAGATATCGCCCCAGGCGTGGCGGGTGATCATGTCCTGGAACTCGCTGTTGAACTCGGTCAGGGCATTGAGGCTGCGGTCGACATGGGCTTCGCCCAGCACCTCGCGGCGCACTTGCAAACCCTCGGCATAACGTTGTTTCTCGTCCACGAAAAGCTCCTCAGCGGCCCAGCAGAAATTCAATGACGCGGTCGCTGAATGCAGCGCCGGCCTGCACATTGGACAGGTGCGCCGCATAGAACTCAGCGTATTCGGCGCCCCGTACATGGTTCTGGATAAAGTGGCCGCCGGCCGGCGGTGTGACTGCGTCTTCAGTGCCGGCAATCACCAGGGTCGGTACGTTGATCGACGCCAACTGCTCGCGAAAATCCGCATCGCGCACCGCCGCGCAGTTGGCGGCATACCCCTTGGGCGAGGTGGCCGCGAGCATGTCGGTGATCTGCCTGGCCTGGTGTGGGTTGGCGGCGGCAAAATCGGCGGTGAACCAGCGCGCTATCGAGGCATCGCGCAGTGCGACCATTGCCGCCGCGCCATCGCGCAGAACCATTTCGATACGCGGGTTCCACACTTCAGGCGTGCCGATCCTGGCAGCGGTATTGCACACCACCAGGCGGTGCAGGCGCGCCCCCGCGTTGATGCCCAACCACTGGCCGATCAGCCCGCCCATGGACAGCCCGCAAAAATGCGCGCGCTCGATGCCCAGCGCATCCAACAGCGCGATCACATCACGGCCCAGTTGTTCGATGCTGTAGGACCCCTCGGTGACCAGGGACTTGCCATGGCCTCGAGTGTCCAGGCGCAGCACCCGAAAATGCCTGGTGAACGCCGGGATCTGGATGTCCCACATATGCAGGTCGGTGCCCAGCGAGTTGGACAGCACCAGTACCGGCGCATCGGCGGGCCCATCGAGTTGGTAATGCAGGTCGCCCTCGGCGAGTTGTACGAAAGCCACAGCGGTCTCCTTACGCGGTCAATCCAAAGTGTTCGGTCACGGCGCGGCTGACCCAGGTTTGGGCCTGGCCCAGGTAGTTGGCCGGGTCGAGCAAACGGTCCAAATCGGCCGACGACAACTCGGCGGTGATCTGCGGTTCATCGGCCAGCACCGCACGCAAATGGCGCTGCTCGGCGACGGCGCGTTTGCAGCACCGCTCCAGCAGGTGGTGCGCGGTTTCACGGCCCAGGCGTTGGGCAAGCACGCTACTGACGGCTTCGGCCAACACCAGGCCTTGGGTCAGGTCGAGGTTGTGTGTCATGCGCTCGGCATCCACTTGCAGCCCTTCGCTGACCAGCAATGCCTGCTCCAGTGCACCCGATACCAATCGGCAGATTTGCGGCAAGGTTTCCCACTCGGCATGCCACAGCCCCAGGCTACGTTCATGCTCCTGGGGCATGGCACTGAGCATCGTCGCCACCAGGCCGGGAACGCGGGTCGCGGCGCTGATCAGTACGGCGGCGCCGACGGGATTGCGCTTGTGCGGCATGGTCGACGAACCACCCTTGCCCGGCGCCGAGGGCTCGAACACCTCCGCCGCTTCGGTTTGCATCAGCAGGCTGATATCGCGGCCCAGCTTGCCGAGGCTGCCGGCGATCAGGCCGAGCACGCCGGCAAATTCCACCAGACGATCACGCTGCGTGTGCCAGGGCTGTTCGGGCACGCTTAGTTGCAACTCGACGGCCAAGGCTTCGGCCACGGGCATGGCGTGTTCGCCAAGCGCGGCCAGCGTGCCGGACGCACCGCCGAACTGCAGCACCAGCAGGCGCGGCTTCAGTTCGGCAAGGCGCTGGCGACTGCGCGTGACCGCGCCGAGCCAGCCGGCGATTTTCATTCCCAGGGTAACGGGCGTAGCGTGCTGCAGCCAGGTGCGCCCAGCCAAGGGTGTCAGCGCATACCGCTGCGCCTGGGCCGCCAATACGTCGCCCAGACGCGCCAAGTCCGTTTCGATCAGCGCCACCGCGCGACGCAGTTGCAGTACCAGCCCGGTGTCCATCACATCCTGGCTGGTGGCGCCAAGGTGCACATAGCGCTCGGCCCCGGCGTCTTCAGCGGCAATCAACTTGCCCAGCGCTTTCACTAATGGAATGGCAGAGTTGCCGGCGATAGCAATCGCCACGCTGAGGGCATCCACGTCATACAACGAGGCCAGGCAGGCCTGGGCAATCGGTGCCACGGCGGCCTGCGGAATCAACCCAACCTGAGCCTCGGCCCGGGCCAGCGCGGCCTCGAAATCCAGCATGCCCTGCAAACGGCCCTGGTCACAGAACACTTCGGCCATGCTGTCAGCGGTGAAGTAAGCGTCGAACAGTTGGTTGCTCGTGCGCAGTGTCATAACTCATCCCTTACAGATCATGGTGCAAATAAGCGGCCTGCTTGGGCAGGCGCAAGCTGAACAGGAAAGCCACCGCCATCATCGCGGTGACGTACCAGTAGAAGGTATTTTCCATGCCGATGGACTTCAGGCTCAACGCAACCACTTCCGCCGAACCGCCGAACACCGCGTTGGCCACGGCATATGCCAGGCCCACGCCCAACGCACGCACCTGGGGCGGGAACATCTCCGCTTTGACCAGGCCGCTGATGGAGGTGTAGAAGCTGACGATCGCCAGGGCCAGGGTAATCAAGACAAAGGCCAGGAACGGACTGGTGACGGTTTTCAGGGTGAGCAGGATCGGCACCGTGAACAGCGTGCCCAGGCCGGCGAACCAGAGCATGGAATTGCGCCGGCCGATCTTGTCGGCCAGCATGCCGAACAGCGGCTGCATGCACATGTAGAGAAACAGCGCGCCGGTCATGATGTAGCTGGAGGTCTTGGCGTGCATACCGACGGTGTTCACCAGGTACTTCTGCATGTAGGTGGTGAACGTGTAGAAAATCAGCGAGCCGCCGGCGGTGTAGCCCAGCACCGTGATGAACGCTTTGCCGTGGTCACGGAACAGCGCGACGATACTGCCGGCGTCCTTGTCTTCGCGCATTTCCTTGCTGGTGGTTTCTTTGAGGGTGCGACGCAGCAGCAGGGAGATCACCGCCGCAATGGCGCCGATCACGAACGGAATCCGCCAGCCCCAGGCACGCAATTCTTCTTCGGTGAGGATCTGTTGCAGGATCACCACCACCAGCACCGCCAGCAGTTGCCCCCCGATCAGGGTTACGTACTGGAACGAGGCGAAGAAGCCGCGCTGGCCCTTGAGCGCCACTTCGCTCATGTAGGTTGCCGTGGTGCCGTACTCGCCACCCACCGACAACCCCTGGAACAGCCGCGCCACCAACAGCAGCGCCGGGGCCCAGGCGCCGATATCGTTGTAGGTAGGCAGGAAAGCGATGACCAGGGAACCGGCACACATCATCAGCACCGAGATCATCATTGAGTTCTTGCGGCCGTGCTTGTCGGCCACCCGGCCAAACAGCCAGCCGCCGATAGGCCGCATCAGGAACCCGGCGGCGAACACGCCAGCGGTATTGAGCAACTGGACGGTGGGGTCGTCCGACGGAAAAAACGCCGGGGCAAAGTAAATGGCGCAGAAGGCATAGACGTAGAAGTCGAACCATTCGACCAGGTTGCCGGAGGAAGCACCGACAATCGCAAAAATCCGTTTGCTGCGTTCTTCTCCGGTGTAGTGACTCGTTGTTGTTGTCATGTTTTTTACTCAGTGGGAACGGTTATAGCCTAGACATACTTTGCAACAACCACGTTCCGCAAGCCGCCAATTCAGTAGTCGAAGAACACCGTTTCCTTATCGGTGCCCTGCAACACCACATTCCACTGATGCACACCGTCTGCATCCGGCTTGGCAATCAGCGTACCGCGACGCTCGGCAGGCACACACGCCAGCAAGGCGTCATCTCCATTCAACGCTTCACCGTCAAAGTAAATCCGCGTCAGCAGATGCTTCACCAAGCCACGGGCAAACACCAGCACCACCAGATGCGGCGCCTGGGTGGTGCCCCGCAGTCCTGGCACGCTGCCCGGCTTGATTGTGGTGAAGCGAAAGCGCCCTTGCGCATCTACCGGCACGCGGCCGAAGCCTTCAAAGTTGGGGTCCAACGCTTTGTCTTGCTCGTCTTCCGGGTGGTCGTACTTGCCGGCAGCGTTTGCCTGCCAGACTTCCAGCATGGCGTCGTTGACGACATCACCGTTGCCGTCCACCACTTGCCCGCTGATGGCCACACGCTCGCCGAGGGTGGCGGCGACGGTCAGGTCTTCGCGGTTCAGCCAGGTCAGGCCGATGTGGTAATACGGCCCGACGGTGTGGGACGTGGTTGCGTAAAGACTCATCTCATTTCTCCATCGGCGTGGCGTCGCGGCCGCGCAGGACGATGTCCCAACGGTAGCCGAGGGCATAGGAAGGAATGGTTTTTTCCAGGTCGAAACGGGCGATCAGGCGCTGCTTGGCGCTGGCGTCCGGCACGCAGTTGTAGATCGGGTCGTATTCGAGCAGCGGGTCACCGGGGAAATACATTTGCGTGACCAGGCGCGTCAGCACACTTGGGCCAAACAGCGAAAAGTGGATATGCGCCGGGCGCCAGGCGTTGTGGTGGTTGCCCCACGGGTAGGCGCCGGGCTTGATGGTCTGGAACTGGTACCCGCCATCGGCGTCGGTGACGGTACGCCCGGTGCCGGTGAAGTTCGGGTCCAGCGGCGCATCGTGCAGGTCGCGCGGGTGGTTGTAGCGACCGGCGGCGTTGGCTTGCCAGATCTCCACGAGGATGCCCGGCACCGGCAGGCCGTTTTCGTCCAGCACCCGCCCGTGAATGATGATGCGCTCGCCCTGGGGCTCGCCTTCATGCTGGGCGGTGAGGTCGTTGTCCTGGGCATTGATCCGCTCGGCACCGAGGGTCGGGCCGGTGATTTCCGACAAGGAATGGGGCAGGAACACCAGCGGCTGGGACGGCGAGCGCAAGTTCGTCGACTGGTAGGCCGGGTGCAGGTAATCAGGTTGAGTGCCCGCATGCGGGCGCCGGTAACCAGGCTTGTCACTCATGAATCAATCCTCTTTTATTAGATGCGTTCAATGGCCAGGGCCAAGCCTTGGCCGACGCCCACGCACATCGTCGCCAGGCCTTTGCGGCCGCCGTTTTTTTCCAACTGATGCAGAGCCGTCAGTACCAGCCGAGCGCCGCTCATGCCCAGGGGATGGCCAAGGGCAATGGCGCCGCCGTTGGGGTTGACCTGCGGCGCGTCGTCGGCGATACCCAGTTCGCGCAGCACCGCCAAGCCCTGGCTGGCGAAGGCTTCGTTGAGCTCAATCACGTCAAAATCGGTGACCGCCAGGCCCAGGCGCTCCACCAGTTTGCGCACCGCCGGCACCGGGCCGATGCCCATCACACGCGGGGCGACGCCGGCACTGGCCATGCCCAACACGCGGGCGCGTGCCGTGAGGCCGTGTTGCTTCACGGCGTCGCCTGAGGCGAGGATCAGCGCGGCAGCGCCGTCGTTGACCCCCGAGGCATTGCCGGCGGTAACGGTCTTGTCCGGGCCATTCACCGGTTTGAGTTTGGCCAGTGCTTCCAGGGTGGTGTCCCGGGGATGCTCGTCGTGCTCCACCAGGGTTTCGCCTTTTTTATGAGCGACCCGCACCGGCACGATTTCTTCGGCGAAGAAGCCGGCGGCTTGCGCGGCGGCGGTACGTTGCTGGCTGCGCAGGGCGAACGCGTCCTGGTCGGCGCGAGAAATGTTGTAGTCGCAGGCGACGTTATCGGCGGTCTGCGGCATCGCGTCCACACCGTACTGGGCTTGCATCAAGGGGTTGATAAAACGCCAGCCAATGGTGGTGTCTTCCAGTTTCATGTTGCGCGAAAACGCAGCGTCGGCCTTACCCATCACGAACGGCGCGCGGGACATCGACTCGACGCCACCGGCAATCGCCAGCTCCATTTCGCCGCTGGCAATCGCGCGAAAAGCCGTGCCGATGGCGTCCATGCCCGAGGCGCACAGGCGGTTGAGGGTCACGCCTGGCGTACTTGGCGGCAACCCCGCCAGCAGCAGCGCCATGCGCGCCACATTACGGTTGTCTTCGCCGGCCTGGTTGGCGCAGCCGAGGAACACTTCATCAACAGCATTCCAATCGACCGTCGGGTTACGCGCCATCAGTGCCTTGATCGGCAAGGCCGCCAGGTCATCGGCGCGTACCGTGGACAGGCCACCGCCGAAACGGCCGATAGGGGTTCGGATGGCATCACAGATAAATACATCGCGCATCAGGCTTCTCCCGGCGCTTGGCCATGGGCGGCAGCGGTGCGTGCTTCAAGGTCACGCAGGGCGCTGAGTTCAACGTCCGTCGGTTCGGTGGTTATCTCGACCTGGTCGGCAAACCGAATGGCCCAGCCGGTCGCCGCCACCACGTGTTCGCGGGTTACCCCAGGGTGCAACGCGGTGACTACAAACTCATGGGTGCCCTCTTCCGGCTCCATGATGCACAGGTCGGTGATGATGCCGACGGGACCGGCGCCCGGCAGGCCCAAGCGTTTACGCGAATCCCCGCCTTCGCCGTGGCCGACCGAGGTGATGAAGTCCAGTTTGTCGACAAATGAACGGGCCGACTGTTTAAGGATGATCAACACGCTTTTGGCGGAACCGGCAATCTCCGGCGCGCCGCCGGCACCCGGCAAACGCACCTTGGGCTGGTGATAATCGCCGACCACGGTGGTGTTGATGTTGCCGAAACGGTCAACCTGAGCCGCGCCGAGAAAGCCGACGTCGATGCGCCCGCCTTGCAGCCAGTAACGGAAGATTTCACCGGTGGGCACCACCGTGTCGGCGGTTTCCGCCAGCTCACCGTCGCCGATGGACAGCGGCAGCACCGATGGCTTGGCGCCGATCGGGCCGGACTCGTAGATCAACACCACGTCCGGCGACGAGGTCAGGCGCGCAAGGTTGGCCGCCTTGGACGGCAGGCCGATGCCGACGAAGCAGACCGCGCCATTCTGGAGGCGACGCGCGGCGGCGACGGTCATCATTTCATTGGTGGAGTAAGCCATCACTTGGCCTCCTGCTGTGCGGTCAGCTTGGCCTGGAATTCACTGAAGTCGGCGGTGCCGTAAATGTATTCGTCGATCCAGGCGGTAAAGGTCCCACGGTCGCGGGCAATCGGGTCCCACGCCTGGTAGAAACGGTTGTCACGTTCGTTATAGCCGTGGGCGTAGGACGGGTGCGCGCCACCCGGTACATGGCACACCGCAGTCAAAGCCCAGGTCGGCAGCACGCAGCTGTTCATCGGTGCATTCAGGTCGTCGACGATTTCCTCGACGGTGACGATGCAGCGCTTGGCCGCCAGGGCCGCCTCCTTCTGCACCCCGAGAATGCCCCAGAGCAGCACGTTGCCCTTGCGGTCGGCCTTTTGCGCATGGATCACCGTCACATCCGGGCGTACCGACGGCACTGCGGCCAGCACTTCGCCAGTAAACGGGCAGGTGACGGTTTTGATCAGCGGGTTGACCTTGGGCAAGTCGGAACCGGCGTAGGCACGCAACACCGCAAACGGCAGGCCGGATGCGCCGGCGACGTAGGCATTGGCCAGGTCGGCATGGCTGTGTTCTTCGATCTCCAGCGGCTGCGGCCAGTGTTTTTCCACGGCGTCGCGCAGACGATGCAGGGAACCCACGCCAGGGTTGCCGCCCCAGGAGAAAATCAACTTGCGCGCGCAGCCGGCACCGATCAACTGGTCGTAGATCAGGTCAGGGGTCATACGCACCAGCGTCAGGTCTTTCTTACCCTGACGAATGATTTCATGACCTGCGGCCGTGGGAATCAGGTGAGTAAAGCCTTCGAGAGCGACGGTATCGCCGTCGTTCACGAAGCGCTTGACCGCATCACGCAAGGTGAGGATGTCAGCCATGGGGTTGGGCTCCCGGTGTTGATCGAAAAAGGCGCTGAGGTGGCGCCGAAGTGCTTGAAGATTAAGCCGGGCAAATGGGTCGAACAATCCGATAATCGACTCAGTGTTCGGTTATCGAACAGATTGTTGCTTGGCTAATTATCTGGTGTGAACGGTCAAGGTGAGAGCTGGCTTGCCTGCTCTTACAGCAAGAGTGTCGCCCTCAGGTGGCGTCGGCGTGGCTGACCATGCCCTTGATCAGCACGGCTGCCGTGGCCAAAGCCGCCGGAATCACCAGCGCCGTCAGCACTTGTTCGAAATTCCAGCCCAGACCCAACAAGGCAGCGCCCATCCACGCACCCAGAATTGCGCCGAAACGTCCAATGCCGAGCATCCACGAAACGCCGGTGGCGCGGCCTTGGGTTGGGTAAAAGCGCGCCGCCAGGGAGGGCATCGCCGATTGCGCACCGTTGACGCACATCCCGGCAATCAGCACCAGGGTTGCCAATAAGGTGATGTTGCCCAGGCTCTGCCCAACCGCGTAGGCAAACACCCCGGCCAGCAGGTAGAACGTGCCAATCACCTTGTGCGGGTTGAACCGGTCCATCGCCCAGCCCACGCCCACTGCGCTCAACACGCCGCCGAACTGGAACAAGGCACCGATAAACGCGGCCTGTTCCATGCTGGCGCCACTGTCGCGCATCAGGGTGGGCAGCCAACTGGTGAGCAGGTAAACAATCACCAGGCCCATGAAATAGGTGAGCCACAGCAACAGCGTGCCGGCGCTGTAGGTGCCGGAGAAAATCACCGCGAACACGTTGCGCGCCTTGACGGTTTTTTGCTCCGGTACGCTGAAGCTGCTGGCCTGGCCGACGATACTTGGTTCAATGGGTGACAGGGCCTTGCGCACCTTGTCGATGCCACGGTTGCGCACCACCAGGTAACGCGCCGATTCCGGCAACCACACCCACAGCACCGCGGCCAGGATCAACGGCA
Source organism: Pseudomonas sp. (assembly GCF_030147005.1). Taxonomy (GTDB): domain Bacteria; phylum Pseudomonadota; class Gammaproteobacteria; order Pseudomonadales; family Pseudomonadaceae; genus Aquipseudomonas. The sequence continues at coordinate 4,234 of NZ_JASLAW010000118.1, read as the reverse complement.
AGATGCCTCCAATCAGCAGCAGGCTGTGCCAGCCGAAGGCCGGAATCAACTTGGCCGAGATAAACCCGCCACCGGCCATGCCCAGGTTGAAGCCGCAGAACATGCTGGTCACCAACAGCGACTTGTGCCGCTCGGGGGTGTATTCGGAGAGCAGCGTGGTGGCGTTGGGCATGCCGGCGCCCAGGCCCAGGCCCGTCAGGAAACGCAACACCAGCAGTTGGTCGACGTTATTGCTATAGGCCGAAGCCAGGCTGAAGGCACCAAACACCAGCACCGCGCCCACCAGCACGCCTTTGCGCCCGAAGCGGTCGGCCAGCGGGCCGGAACCCAGCGCGCCGAACACCATGCCGATCAACGCGGCGCTCATCACCGGGCCGAGGCTGGCGCGGTCGATGCCCCAGTCCTGAGACAGCGCGGGCGCGATAAAGCCCATGGCGGCCGTGTCGAGGCCATCGAGGAACACAATCAGGAAACACAGAATCACCACACGCCATTGATAACGTGACAAGGGCTGGGCATTGATGAAGGACTGCACGTCCAAGGTAGTACCGACAGAGGGCTGATTCATTATTTTTATTCCACACCGATGGCGGGCAGCGACCTGGGGTCGCCATTATTATTGGAGCGCGCTCGGGAGCGCTGCCGCACATTAATAAGCCAGGGGAAACAGCGTCAATTGATCAAGCCGGGATCTGTGCGATCACCGAACACTTAGGCGAACAGCTGGGCGCTCAGCTCGCGACTGGCGCTGAGCATGCTCGGCAGGAAGCGCTGCTCCAGCTCACTGCGGCTGACCCGCCCGGCATGGGTACTGACATTGAGCGCGGCCAACACCTGGCCGGACGCGTCATAAACCGGTACGGCGATTGAACGCAGGCCCTGCTCCAATTCCTGGTCGACGACGCACCAGCCCTGCTGACGTACTTGTTGCAGGCACTCGAACAAGGCTTCGGGCGTGGTCAAGGTGCGACTGGTCTTGGTTTGCAGGTCGGCGTGGTCCAGGTAATCCCGCAACGAAGCATCGTCCAGCGCGGCAAGCAGGATGCGGCCCATGGAGGTGCAGTACGCCGGCAAGCGGCCACCCACGGAAAGGTCCACGGAAATCAGGCGCTGCGTGGTGGCGGAACGGGCGATATAAAGAATATCGTCGCCTTCAAGAGTCGCCATGTTGCAGGCTTCATGAAGCTGTTCGCTCATGCGGTCCAGATAAGGCTGGGCCGACACGGCCAAGGGTGTCGAGGATAAATACGCGTGGCCAAGCGTCAGCACCTTGGGCAGCAACGAGTAGGTACGGCCATCGGTGGTGGCGTAGCCGAGCTTGATCAAGGTGTGCAGGCAACGGCGCACGGCGGCGCGCGGGATTTCAGTGCGATGGCTGATTTGGGCGATGGTCAGGTGACGCTTGCGCTCCTGAAAGGCTTGCACCACAGCCAGGCCGCGGGCCAAAGAGGTCATGAAGTCCGGATCACCGGTGAAGGCCTGGATGCGCTTGGCGGGTGAAGCCACGATCGGCGGCGCCACTGACGCAAATGAGTTCCGCAATTGATCGTTCATTTCAGGGATCCTTTTTCTTGTTTTCAACCACAGAAGGGCTGGCTGCTATTACTAGCCGCGCCGGTAGCGATGTACAAGGCAGGGGCGGCAAGATTGGGCGATTATCGGACGGTCATCCGATTATCGCAATTTCCGGCTGCCAGGCCTGCTTCAGCGCCTTGCCCAAGGAATGCCAGCTGCTTAGCGGTAGATAGTTCAACCGACACTTACGAGGTGATATAACAAAGCTCGCACATGAAGTTGAAGCTTTTAACTTTACGCCGATAGCGTTATTCATAGGCGTCGCTATAATGCAGTCAGTCCTGTTTACTATTGGGATCAGCGCTCGCCCGGCACCGGACGGCGTGCGCAGGGTCGATTAAAGTATCGGATTGAAAAAGCGATCTCAGGTCCCTACTTCAAACTTGGGCAGGGCGTCTGTTCAAGTTGGCACACCCCGAGGCTGCCTTTTGGCATGACGCCGCACCATTATCAAACTCAACTTAATTAGGTAAAACTGTGACGAAAGATGAACTGCGCGCGGAACTTGAGCGCCAGGAACAACGTTACAAGGACGTTTACGGCGGGGAAATCACCACCTACGCCGCCCAACCTGAGCCGGAACGCAAGCCATGGCGCAAGCGCGCCAGCCTGCTGGACCAGGCATTCGCTCAGGAAATCCAGAAGATCGAGCAGGAACTCAAAGCTGAAGAGCCCTAGCGCTTTGGGTTGAGCCTCCAGCGTATTGCTGTCTCTGCCGGTCCACCACCGGCGGAGGGCGGCGCATGTCAGCCGCCGCTGGTCGGCGCCCTACTGCTGCCAACGAAATTTCATACAAATGTTTCACACATGACGTTTTCGTGACGAAACCGCGTCTTTTCGCGCCCCGGCTTTAAAAATCAAAGACTTGCCAAAGCCCCGAAAACCCTGGGATGCGCCTGCTCCACCGGATTTTTTTCAAAGTAGATTGTTACCGATGAGCAGCTAATGCATCGATTACCGAGGTTTTCTGGCATAATCGCGCCCCCTTACGACCGGGTCAGAAAACCTTCATGATCGATTTATTCAGCGGACTGGATGCTTGGGTTCTAGTGAGCCTGTTGCTCGCCCTGGCCTTTGTCCTCGCCTTCGAGTTCATCAATGGCTTTCATGACACCGCTAACGCGGTGGCCACAGTCATCTATACCAAAGCCATGCCGCCGCATCTGGCCGTGTTCTTCTCCGGGGTGTTCAACTTCCTCGGCGTGTTGCTCGGTGGTGTGGGTGTCGCCTATGCCATCGTGCATTTGCTGCCGGTGGAGTTGCTGATCAATGTGAACACCGGCCATGGTTTGGCGATGGTCTTCTCATTGTTGGCAGCGGCGATCACCTGGAACCTGGGCACCTGGTACTTCGGTATCCCCGCCTCCAGCTCGCACACCTTGATCGGCTCGATCCTCGGTGTGGGCCTGGCGAACGCCCTGATCAACGATATTCCCCTGGCTGACGGTGTGAACTGGCAGAAAGCGATCGATATCGGTGCGTCCCTGGTGTTCTCGCCGATGGCCGGCTTCCTGGTCGCTGCCCTGGTGCTGCTGGGACTGAAGTGGTGGCGCCCGCTGTCGAAGATGCACAAGACGCCGGATCAGCGCCGCAAGCTCGACGACAAGAAACACCCGCCATTCTGGAACCGCCTGGTCCTGGTGATTTCCGCCATGGCTGTAAGCTTCGTGCACGGTTCCAACGATGGGCAGAAAGGCATCGGCCTGATCATGCTCGTGCTGATCGGTATCGTGCCCGCGCAGTTCGTACTCGACCTGGGCAGCACCACCTACCAGATCGAACGTACCCGCGATGCTACGGTGCATTTGAGCCAGTTCTACCAGCGCAACAACGCCACCCTCGGTGAGTTCCTGGCCCTGGGCAAAAGCGTGAAGGACGATCTGCCGGGCAAGTTCCAATGCAACCCGCAGCAGACCGAGCCGACTATCAACGCACTCGTTGATACGCTCAAAGGTGTTTCCGACTACCACGCCTTGAGTGCCGACCAGCGTATTGAAGTCCGTCGTTACCTGCTCTGCCTGGACGACACCGCAAAGAAAGTCGGCAAGCTGCCTGGCCTGGATGCGCGTGAAAAATCCGACCTCGACAAGCTGCGCAAGGACCTGACCGCCACTACCGAGTACGCACCGTTCTGGGTGATTCTCGCGGTCGCACTGGCCCTGGGCCTGGGCACCATGGTCGGCTGGAAACGCGTGGTGCTGACCATCGGTGAGAAGATCGGCAAGCAGGGCATGACCTATGCCCAAGGCATGTCGGCACAGATCACCACCGCCACCATGATCGGCTTTGCCAATATCTTCGCCCTGCCGGTGTCCACCACCCACGTGTTGTCTTCCGGCGTGGCCGGTACCATGGTCGCGAACAAAAGCGGCCTGCAAGGCGGCACGGTCAAGACCATCCTGATGGCTTGGGTGCTGACCTTGCCGGCAACCGTGGGCCTCTCGGCCGGGTTGTTCTGGCTGGCGTCCAAGGCGCTGGGCAGTTGATCTGCCGCCTGCAATGAAGAAGGTGCGATTCGCGAGAATCGCACCTTTTTTTACGCCTGGACACGGAACAAAAATGTGGGAGCGGGGGTGCGCGCCGAAGGGGTGTGTAAGTCGGCAAACGCAGTTGATGGCGCAACCGCGTCGCCAGCAAACCCCCGCCCCCCAAGGGGGAC
>NZ_JASLAW010000095.1 GCF_030147005.1 Pseudomonas sp. | reverse complement strand
GTCAGTTAAGCGCTAAAGCAGAAAAACCTGCGACCTGTGGCGAGGGAGCTTGCTCCCGCTGGACTGCGTAGCAGTCCCATTTTTGGGGCCGCTTCGCGCCCCAACGGGAGCAAGCTCCCTCGCCACAGGTCGCAGGTTTTTTCTGCTTTAGCGCTTAACTGACCGGCATTAAGGCAAGCCAGCTCCGACAGGGTTATTCGGCGAACGTCATGCCGTGTTTTTCCTTGGTGTTTTTGACTGCTTCCAATACCGCCAACAGACAATCATCACGATAGCGCTCCAGCGCCGAAATGCTGTGTGTGCCCAGTTGATCGCTTGTCCCCTCCACCACATCATCAATCAACTTGTCGGTCAGCTCCGGCGCCGGCAAATAGGTCCACGGCAACTGCAACGCCGGGCCGAACTGCGCCATGAAGTGGCGCATACCCGCATCGCCACCGGCCAGCGTGTAGGTGAGGAACGTGCCCATGAACGACCAGCGCAGCCCGGCGCCAAAGCGAATCGCATCGTCGATTTCGCCGGTGGTGGCCACGCCATCGTTGACCAGGTGCAGCGCCTCGCGCCACAGCGCTTCGAGGAGTCGGTCGGCAATAAACCCAGGCACTTCCTTGCGCACGTGCAGTGGGCGCATGCCGAGGGATTCATACACCTTGATCGCGGCCTGGATCGCCTCCGGCGCGGTGCGCTTGCCGCCCACCACTTCCACCAGCGGCAACAGGTAAACCGGGTTGAACGGGTGACCGACCACACAGCGTTCCGGATGGGTCGAACCCTCGTAAAACTCACTCGGCAACAGCCCGGACGTGCTCGAGCCGATCAACGCATTCGGCTTGGCCGCCGCGCTGATCTTGCTGTGCAATTGCAGTTTCAACTCCAGGCGTTCCGGGGCGCTTTCCTGGATGAAGTCGGCGTCCTTTACACACGCCTCAATCGTGGCGACAAAGCGCAAGCGGTCCTGCGAGGCACCGGGCGCCAAGCCCTGTTGCTCAAGGGCGCCCCAGGCGTTGGCGACACGTTGGCGCAGCGCCGCTTCGGCGCCGGGCGCCGGGTCCCAGGCCACTACGTCAAGGCCGTGGGCGAGGGCGCGTGCCACCCAACCGCTGCCGATGACGCCGCTGCCGAGGGCGGCGAAGGTTTTGATCTCGGTGATAAAGCTCATTGGCGACGGTCCTGAATAAATAATGATGAATGCCTGTGGGAACGGGCTTGCTCGCGAATGCGGTGGGTCAGTACCGAATGCATCTGCTGACACACCGCATTCGCGAGCAAGCCCGCTCCCACCGTTTTTGTCCGGTTTCGGCAGGGGGTCAGGCGCGTTTGGTCAGGCCCATCTTGATTCGGCCTTGCGCCGGGGTCATAACCCGCGCGCCCAGGCGGCTGAGGATTTCACTGGCGCGTTCCACCAACTGCCCATTGGTGGCGAGCACACCCTTGTCCAACCACAGGTTGTCTTCCAGGCCGACCCGCACGTTGCCGCCCAACAACACCGCCTGGGCAGCCATCGGCATCTGCATGCGGCCGATGCCAAAGCCGGCCCACACCGCGTCGGCGGGCAAGTTGTCGACCATAGCTTTCATGGTGGTGGTGTCGGCCGGAGCGCCCCACGGGATGCCCAGGCACAGTTGAAACAGCGGGTTGTCGAGCAGGCCTTCCTTGATCATCTGCTTGGCGAACCACAAATGGCCGGTGTCGAAAATTTCCAGCTCGGCCTTTACGCCCAGTGCCTGGATACGCTTGGCGCCGGCGCGCAATTGCGCGGGCGTGGACACGTAAATGGTGTCGCCATCGCCGAAGTTCAGGGTGCCGCAATCAAGGGTGCAGATTTCCGGCAGCAGTGCCTCGACGTGGGCCAGGCGCGTCAGCGGGCCGACCAGGTCGGTGCCCGGCCCAAACTCCATCGGCTGCTCACCGCCGCCGATCTCCAGGTCGCCGCCCATGCCGGCGGTGAGGTTGACGATGATGTCGATGTCGGCCTCACGGATGCGCTCCATCACTTCGCGGTACAGCGCCACGTCACGGCTGAACTTGCCGGTGTGCGGGTCACGCACATGGCAGTGCACCACGGTCGCGCCGGCCTTGGCGGCTTCCACGGCGGCGGCCGCGATTTGTTTGGGGGTGACCGGCACATGCGGGCTTCTGGCGGTCGTGTCGCCAGCACCGGTGAGTGCGCAGGTGATGATGACGTCGTGGTTCATGGGGCAGGTTCCTTACAGGCGTGGGGGGGCCGTTCGCAGCCGGTCGGGGGCTGCGAAACGGTGTTCCGGAAAAGGTTATTGGCGGGTCAGTTGCAGATTTTCCGCAGCCGGTTTGCCGTCGAAGGTGGTCACACCTTTCAGCCAGCGCGCCTGGTCTTGCGGGTGATCCTTGAGCCACTGCCTGGCCGACTCGACGGGGTCTTTGTGATCCAGTAACGGCTGCATCATCCGGCTCTCATCGGCGGCGGTGAAGGTCAGGTTGGTCAGCAGCTTGTGCACGTTGGGGCATTGTTCGGCGTAGGCCGGCGCGGTGACTGTCCACACGGTCGCCATGCCTTCGTTCGGGCCCAGGGCGTCGTCACTGCCGGTGAGGTAAGTCATGGCGACGTTGACGTTCATCGGGTGCGGCGCCCAGCCGAAAAACACCACGGGCTCCTTGCGCCGTACGGCGCGGTCCACGGCGGAGAGCATGGCGGCTTCGCTGGATTCGACCAGCTGGAATTTGCCCAGGCCGAACTGGTTCTTGGCGATCATTGCCTTGATCTGGGTGTTGGCGCCCGAGCCCGGCTCGATGCCGTAGATCTTGCCGCCCAGCTCTTTTTCGAACCGTGCGATATCGGCGAAGGTTTTCAGGCCCTTGTCCGCCAGGTAAGTCGGCACGGCAAGGGTGGCGCGGGCGTCTTCCAGGCTCGGTTTGTCGAGCACTTTGACTTGCCTGGCCTCGACGAACGGCGTGATGGTCTGGGTCATCAACGGGTTCCAGTAGCCCAGGAACAGGTCCAGGCGCTGGTCGCGGATGCCGGCGAAGATGATCTGCTGGGACGCGCTGGTTTGTTTGGTCTTGTAGCCGAGGCCATCGAGCAGTACTTGGGCCATGGCACTGGTGGCGATCACGTCGGTCCAGTTCACCACGCCCAGGCGCACGTTCCGGCATGAAGCGGCGTCCGCTGCCATGACGTGGGTGCTCAAAATAGCGCTGACGCTGAGTGCAAGCACGCTGCGGCTGATCAGTCGGTTCATGGTGAATCCCTCGGCAGGTCGTTATTGTGGGGCCGGCGTCTTGTGCGCCGTGGGGCCAAGTTACGCAGCTTGGCGGGCGACAAAGCGCACGGCGGCGACCCGCTTTTGCACTGCAGCGACCTGCCCCTTGAATCCACCCATGAACGGGAGTATCACAGTGCCACGCTGCCGGCCCGACGAGAGCGCCACCATGCCCCAGGATTTCTACTTTCTACTGATGCCGGGGTTCTCGGCCATTGGCTTTATCTGCGCCCTGGAGCCGCTGCGGGTGGCTAATCGCTTCCGTGGCGAGCTGTACCGCTGGCACATATTGAGCGCCGATGGCGGCGCGGTGCTGGCGAGCAATGGCATGTCGGTCAATGCCGACGCCGCGTTGGAACCCCTGAAGAAAGGCGCAACGCTGCTGGTGGTGGCCGGCTTCGAGCCGCTGCAGTTCGCCACGCCTGCGCTGCAACATTGGCTGCGCCGTCTGGACCACGACGGCGTAACCCTCGGCGCAATCGACACCGGCGCCTGTGTGCTGGCCGAAGCGGGCCTGCTTGATGGCCATCGCCTGACCTTGCACTGGGAAGCCATCGATGCGTTCAAGGAATCCTATCCGCACCTGAGCGTCACCCAGGAACTGTTCGAGATCGACCGCCGTCGCATCACTTGCGCCGGCGGCACCGCGTCCATCGACCTGATGCTCGACCTGATCGCCCAGGCCCACGGCCCGGACTTGGCGATCCAGGTCTCCGAACAGTTCGTGCTGGGCCGCATCCGCCCGCGCAAGGATCACCAGCGCATGCAGATCGCCACGCGCTACGGCATCAACAACAAAAAGCTGGTGCACGTGATCGGCGAAATGGAACAACACACCGAGCCGCCGCTGAGCACATTGGCCCTGGCCGAAGCGATCAAGGTCACCCGTCGGCAGTTGGAGCGGCTGTTTCGCCTGCACCTGAACGACACACCGAGCAACTTCTACCTCGGCCTGCGCCTGGAAAAAGCCCGGCAGTTGTTGCGCCAGAGCGACCTGAGTGTGCTTGAGGTGAGCATCGCGTGCGGGTTTGAATCGCCGTCGTATTTCACCCGAAGTTACCGGGCCAGGTTTGCAAAGTGTCCGAGGGAGGATCGGCGACGTGAGGCGGTTTGATCATTTTTTAGCCAGTTATAGTGCCGACTGTCATTTATAGTCGTTTCCATAATTGGGTATAAATCTCAGTTTCACGGCTGTGGCTTATTTTTTTACCAGCGCCGAGCACGCTGCCTTGAACGCCTCATGCTGATACTTGTTCAGCGTCGTCGGCAGGTCAAAGGTGTGCTTCTTGTTCTGCGCATTGATGGTCTGCGGCGACAGCAGCGTCACCTCCACCCCGTCCAACAACTGAAACACGCCTTCAATTTTGAACGTCGTCGGGCCACCGGCGAATTCGCCTTTCTTGCTGCGCTTCTTGATCGCAATACGGGTGATGGCGTTTGCCTGCACGAACGCCTTCACCTGGGCGGCGAAGGCTTTGACGTTGGCGGCTTCGTCGTCGTCCTCGAGGGCGATTTTCTTGGTGGCCAGGGCGACGTGGGTCAGCGCCTGGTTGTCCAGCGAGGCGACGGCGATGATGGCTTCGCTGCCTTTGATTTCGATGCCGCAGAGGGTCATGAGTGGCCTTGGTTCAGAGTGAAAGTGGTGGGATTGTCGCTTATTCCTGCCCAATCGACTCCAAAAACTCAGACCGCTCGTCACTCATTCGCGCCAGGCAATCGTTCAGCGCAATCGCATAGGCCTTGGTCCCGGTTACGGCCGGGAAGGTGTCCACCGCGCAGTCGGCGTCACGCAATTTTTCCCATTTCTGCTGGGCGTCCTTCAGACGAGCGGTAATGTCCGCCAGTTTGGTCTTGTCGCTGCCGTAGGTCGAACCCATGCGTTCGAGCAACCCCTGATAGTTGTCCTTGAGCAGTTGCTCGGCGGTGGTTTTGTTGTAGGTGGCGCATTCGAGGGTTTGCTGGTCGTTCTCGATGCCGTCGCACGGCGTGCTGTCGGTGTCTTCGGCGGCGTGGACGCCGGTTGCGATGAGTGCCAAAGCCAGGAAAATCGATTTCATTGCGCCGTCTCATATCAGGTGATGCGGAATTCTGGCTCAAGCGTAAGACAAAGAACAGCCGCCAGTCAGACCTCTCTTCACAGCCTTTGTCGTGGATTGACGCTTTCGGCAATTCCCCTGTCGTTTTTGCACCCGGCTCCGTCGGCCCCTGGGCATATGCTGGCCCCAAAGCGCCGGCAGACGATTCGGCGCATGAATCGCCAATAAGGGGACGCCTGATGAGCCCAGCCGAGTTGCACGCCGACAGCATCGTTATCGACGGTCTGATTATTGCCAAGTGGAACCGCGACCTGTTCGAAGACATGCGCAAAGGTGGCCTGACTGCCGCCAACTGCACGGTGTCGGTGTGGGAAGGCTTCCAGGCCACGATCAATAACATCGTTGCCAGCCAGACCCTGATCCGCGAAAACAGTGACTTGGTGATCCCGGTGAAAACCACCGCCGATATTCGCAAGGCCAAGGAGCAGGGCAAAACCGGCATCATCTTCGGCTTCCAGAATGCCCACGCGTTTGAAGACCAGCTTGGCTATGTCGAGATCTTCAAGCAGCTCGGCGTCGGTGTGGTGCAGATGTGCTACAACACCCAGAACCTGGTGGGTACCGGCTGCTACGAGCGTGACGGCGGCCTGTCGGGTTTCGGACGCGAGGTCGTCGCCGAGATGAACCGCGTCGGCATCATGTGCGACCTGTCGCACGTCGGTTCCAAGACCAGCGAAGAAGTCATTCTCGAATCGAAAAAGCCGGTGTGCTATTCCCACTGCCTGCCATCGGGCCTTAAAGAACACCCGCGCAATAAATCCGATGAAGAACTCAAGTTCATCGCCGACCACGGCGGTTTTGTCGGTGTGACCATGTTCGCGCCGTTCCTGGCCAAGGGTATCGATTCGACCATCGACGACTACGCCGAGGCCATCGAATACACCATGAACATCGTTGGCGAAGACGCCATCGGCATCGGCACCGACTTCACCCAGGGCCATGGCCAGGATTTCTTCGAAATGCTGACCCATGACAAGGGCTACGCACGCCGCCTGACCAGCTTCGGCAAGATCATCAACCCGCTGGGCATCCGCACCGTGGGCGAGTTTCCCAACCTCACCGAAACCCTGCTCAAACGCGGCCACCCCGAGCGCGTGGTGCGCAAGATCATGGGCGAGAACTGGGTCAATGTCTTGAAGGACGTCTGGGGCGAATAAGCCAGCCCGACACCCACCGGCAACACCACTACGAATTTTTCTGGAGTTAAGTTTCCATGGCCAAGATCGCCCCGCAATTGCCAATCGAAGTCGACAGCGAAACCGGTGTCTGGACCTCCGACGCCCTGCCCATGCTGTACGTGCCACGCCATTTCTTCGTCAATAACCACATGGGCATCGAAGAAGTGCTGGGCGCCGACGCCTACGCCGAAATCCTCTACAAGGCCGGCTACAAATCCGCCTGGCACTGGTGTGAAAAAGAAGCCGAATGCCACGGCCTGGAAGGCGTGGCGGTGTTCGAACACTACATGAAGCGCCTGTCGCAACGCGGCTGGGGCCTGTTCAAGATCCAGGACATCGACCTCGACAAAGGCACCGCCAGCGTCACGCTCGAGCACTCGGCCTTCGTCTATGTGTACGGCAAGGTCGGGCGCAAAGTGGACTACATGTTCACCGGCTGGTTTGCCGGCGCCATGGACCAGATTCTTCAAGCGCGCGGCAGCAAGATTCGCACTGTTGCCGAGCAAGTGTACGGAGGCTCCGAAGAGGGCCACGACGACGGTTTGTTCACCGTCAAGCCGTTGTAAGCCGAGGACCGTGCCATGGCTTTCGAAGCAATGTTTGCGCCGATTCAGATCGGCAAACTGACCATCCGCAACCGCGTGCTCAGTACTGCCCACGCCGAGGTCTATGCGACCGACGGCGGCATGACCACCGACCGCTATGTGAAGTACTACGAAGAGAAAGCCAAGGGCGGTATTGGCCTGGCGATCTGCGGCGGCTCCTCGGTGGTGGCCATCGACAGCCCCCAGGAATGGTGGAGCTCGGTGAACCTGTCTACCGACCGGATCATCCCGCACTTCCAGAACCTGGCCGACGCCATGCACAAGCATGGCGCCAAGATCATGATCCAGATTACCCATATGGGCCGTCGCTCGCGTTGGGACGGCTTCAACTGGCCGACCCTGATGTCGCCGTCCGGCGTGCGTGAGCCGGTGCATCGCGCCACCTGCAAGACCATCGAGCCGGAAGAGATCTGGCGCGTGATCGGCAACTACGCCCAGGCCGCGCGCCGTGCCAAGGCCGGTGGCCTGGACGGGGTGGAATTGTCCGCCGTGCACCAGCACATGATCGACCAGTTCTGGAGCCCGCGGGTCAACAAGCGTACCGACGAATGGGGCGGCAGCTTCGAAGGCCGCATGAAGTTCGGCCTGGAAGTGTTGAAGGCGGTGCGCGCCGAAGTGGGTGACGACTTCTGTGTGGGCATTCGCCTGTGCGGTGACGAGTTCCACCCGGACGGCCTGTCCCATGAGGACATGAAGCAGATCGCCAAGTATTACGACGACACCGGCATGCTCGACTTCATCGGCGTGGTGGGCTCGGGTTGTGATACGCACAACACCCTCGCCAACGTGATCCCGAACATGAGTTACCCGCCGGAGCCGTTCCTGCACCTGGCGGCCGGTATCAAGGAAGTGGTGAAAGTCCCGGTGCTGCACGCGCAGAACATCAAGGACCCGAACCAGGCCACGCGCATTCTGGAAGGCGGCTATGTGGACATGGTCGGCATGACCCGCGCCCATATCGCCGACCCGCACCTGATCGCCAAGATCAAGATGGGCCAGATCGACCAGATCAAACAGTGCGTCGGCGCCAACTATTGCATCGACCGCCAGTACCAGGGCCTGGATGTGCTGTGCATCCAGAACGCCGCGACCTCCCGTGAATACATGGGCGTGCCGCACATCATCGAGAAGTCCACCGGGCCCAGGCGCAAAGTGGTCGTGGTGGGGGCAGGCCCTGCCGGCATGGAGGCTGCGCGTGTCGCCGCCGAACGCGGCCACGATGTGACCCTGTTGGAAAAGAAAGAGTTTATCGGCGGGCAGATCACCACGGCCTCCAAAGCGCCGCAGCGTGACCAGATCGCCGGTATCACGCGCTGGTACCAATTGGAACTGGCGCGCCTGAAAGTCGACCTGCGCCTGGGCGTGGCGGCCGATGCCGAGACCATTCTGGATCTGCGTCCGGACGTGGTGGTGCTGGCCGTCGGTGGGCATCCGTTCATCGAACAGAACGAGCACTGGGGCGCGGCCGAAGGGTTGGTGGTCAGCAGTTGGGACGTGCTCGACGGCAAAGTCGCGCCGGGCAAGAACGTGCTGGTGTACGACACCATTTGCGAGTTCACCGGCATGTCGGTGGCCGACTTCCTGGCCGACAAAGGCTGCCAGGTGGAAATCGTCACCGATGACATCAAGCCGGGCGTGGCCATCGGCGGCACGTCGTTCCCGACGTACTACCGCAGCATGTACCCCAAGGAAGTGATCATGACCGGCGACATGATGCTGGAAAAGGTCTACCGCGAGGGCGACAAGCTGGTGGCGGTGCTGGAGAACGAATACACCGGGGCCCAGGAGGAGCGGGTGGTCGACCAAGTGGTGGTGGAGAACGGCGTGCGTCCGGACGAGGCCATTTACTACGCGCTCAAGGAAGGTTCGCGCAACAAGGGCCAGATCGACGTCGAAGCCTTGTTTGCGATCAAGCCGCAGCCGTGCCTGAGCGAATCGGGTGACGGGTACTTGCTGTTCCGCATCGGTGACTGCGTGGCCCAGCGTAATACCCACGCTGCGATCTATGACGCCCTGCGCTTGTGCAAGGATTTCTGACTCGCACGCGGTCAAAAAATGTGGGAGCGGGCCTGCTCGCGAAGACGGTGTGTCAGTCGGCACATCCGGTGGCTGACCCACCGCTTTCGCGAGCAAGCCCGCTCCCACATTCGGGGCCGGTTTCACAGTAGACCCGCGTGGTCTTTGGGAGCTTCACCATGTTGAACACCCTTCTTCCCATCCTGCTCTTCGCCGCCCTGGGCCTTGCCGCCCTCGGCGCTCTGCGCCGGGTGAACATGTGGCGCCGCGGCCGAGCCTCCAAAGTCGATTTACTCGGCGGCCTGCTGGCCATGCCCAAGCGCTACATGGTCGACCTGCACCACGTGGTCGCCCGCGACAAATACATCGCCAACACCCACGTCGCCACGGCGCTGGGCTTTGTGCTGTCGGCGCTGCTGGCGATCCTGGTGCACGGGTTCGGCCTGCACAACCGCATCCTGGGCTACGCCTTGCTGCTGGCCTCGGTGCTGATGTTTGTCGGTGCGATCTTCATGTACCTGCGCCGTCGCAACCCGCCCGCACGCCTGTCCAAAGGCCCCTGGATGCGCCTGCCGAAAAGCCTGATGGCGTTCTCGGTGAGCTTTTTCCTGGTGACTTTGCCGGTGGCCGGGTTGCTGCCGGCTGAATTCGGCGGTTGGCTGCTGGCTGCGCTGCTGAGCGTGGGTGTGCTGTGGGGCGTGTCCGAAATGTTCTTCGGCATGACCTGGGGCGGCCCGATGAAACACGCCTTCGCCGGTGCCTTGCACCTGGCCTGGCACCGCCGCGCCGAGCGCTTTGGTGGCGGGCGCTCCACCGGTTTGAAACCGCTGGACCTCAGCGACAAGACCGCGCCGCTGGGAGTGGAAAAGCCCAAGGATTTCACCTGGAACCAACTGCTCGGTTTCGACGCGTGCGTGCAGTGCGGCAAGTGCGAAGCCGCCTGCCCGGCGTTCGCCGCCGGCCAGCCGCTGAACCCCAAAAAGCTGATCCAGGACATGGTGGTCGGCCTGGCCGGCGGCACCGATGCCAACTTCGCCGGCAGCCCGTACCCGGGTAAACCCATCGGCGAACACGGCGGCAACCCGCACCAGCCGATCGTCAACGGCCTGGTGGACGCTGAAACCCTGTGGTCGTGCACCACCTGCCGTGCCTGTGTGGAAGAGTGCCCGATGATGATCGAGCACGTGGACGCGATCGTTGATATGCGCCGCCACCTCACCCTGGAGAGAGGCGCGACGCCGAACAAGGGTGCCGAAGTGCTGGAAAACCTGATCGCCACCGACAACCCCGGCGGCTTCGCACCGGGCGGTCGCCTGAATTGGGCGGCGGATCTGAACTTGCCGTTGCTCAGCGACAAAGGCAGCGCCGAGGTGCTGTTCTGGGTCGGCGACGGCGCGTTCGACATGCGCAACCAACGCACCCTGCGCGCGTTCGTCAAAGTGCTCAAAGCGGCCAATGTCGACTTCGCGGTACTTGGCCTGGAAGAACGCGACAGCGGTGATGTGGCGCGGCGCCTGGGCGACGAAGCGACCTTCCAGCTGTTGGCGGCACGCAATATCCAGACCCTGGCCAAATACACTTTCAAACGCATCGTCACCTGCGACCCGCACAGTTTTCATGTGCTGAAAAACGAGTACGGCGCCTTCAACGGCAACTACGTCGTGCAGCACCACAGCACCTTTATGGCCGAGCTGATCGGCGACGGCGCGCTGAACCTGGGCCAGCACAAAGGCAGCAGCGTGACCTACCACGACCCGTGCTACCTGGGGCGCTACAACGGTGAATACGAGGCGCCGCGCCAAGTGCTGCGGGCGTTGGGGATCGAGGTCAAGGAGATGCAACGCTCGGGCTTCCGTTCACGCTGCTGCGGCGGCGGTGGTGGTGCACCGATCACTGACATTCCCGGCAAGCAACGCATCCCGGACATGCGCATGGAAGACATCCGCGAAACCGGTGCCGAACTGGTGGCCGTCGGTTGCCCGCAATGCACCGCGATGCTCGAAGGTGTGGTCGAGCCGCGCCCGTTGATCAAGGACATTGCCGAACTGGTGGCCGACGCCTTGCTTGAAGACGCCGCGCCGGTCAAAGCTCCAATCAAGCGTGAACCTGCGGAGGTGCATTGATGAGCGACATTATCCGCCGCGACCCTCGAGCCGAATGGATCGCACGTAACCGCCTTCATCCCCTGCACGCGGCCATGCAGCCCGCGCAACACAGCTGGATGGGCCCCAACGGGGTTATCCGCAAGAACGTGCATGGCGTGGGTTTTATCGGCCCCAACGGGATCAAGCGTATCGACCGCAGCGGCGCCCAGCAGGGTGGCGCGGCCAGGCGCACGGCGGCGGTCGAGGTGCAGTTGCCGCTGCACCAGATTGCGGCTCCGGCGTTTTACATCAACGTGGTGCCCGACATGGTCGGCGGCCGCCTGAGCAGTCACGACCGCGACTTGCTCGGCCTGGCGCGCCAGCTTGCCGGCACCGACGGCGCCGTGCTGGCGGTGGTGTTTGGCGAGCATAAAGAAAGCTCGTTCGCGACAGCCGGCGTGGATCGCCTGCTGGTGCTGGAGGGCCAGGCGTTCGACGGCTATTCACCGGAGCAACGTGTGCAGGGCCTGCGCGCTGTGGATAACCAGTTCAACCCACGCCACTGGCTGCTGCCGGACAGCCGCAGCGGCGGCGGCGAGTTGGGCCGCCGGTTTGCCGCCAGCCTCAAGGAGCGCCCGGCCACGCGGGTGTGGCAGATCAAAGGGGAGACGTGTATCGGCCGCGCCGGTGCGGGCCAGGAAGACCTGGCCCGGCCGCTGCCACGCTTGATCCTCGCGGCCGCCGAATGTGCCGACCCGGTCAGCGAAACACGCCATGAAGTATTACCCGTGGAGTTATCCACAGCCCTGGCCCGCAGCCTGCCGCGTATCGAAGACCTCGGCGCCGTGGCGGTGGACCCGGCGGCGATTCCCATGGCCGAATCGGAATTCATTTTCTCCGGCGGCAACGGCGTCAAGGACTGGGCCCTGTTCCACCAGGCCGCCGCGGCCCTGGGCGCTACGGAAGGCGCGTCGCGGGTTGCAGTGGACGATGGCTACATGGCGCGTGACCGCCAGGTCGGCGCCAGCGGCACCTGGGTCACGGCACGGGTGTACGTGGCCGTGGGCATTTCCGGGGCGATCCAGCACCTGCAAGGCATCGGCGCCTGCGACAAGGTGGTGGCGATCAACCTTGACCCTGGGTGCGACATGATCAAGCGTGCCGACCTGTCGGTGATCGGCGAAAGCGCCGCGATTCTGCAAGCCTTGATCGCTGCGGTCGAGGCCTACCGTAACGGCGCCAAGCGCGATGCAGCTTAGGGATATGACCATGACAACCAATGTAATCAGCCTGGTATCCGTCGGCGCCCATCCCACGTCCGGGCGTGCGCGCCGTGCCGAACAAGATGCGCGTGCGGTCGAACTGGGCCTGCAGATCGCTGGGGATAAGTTGCAGGTGCTGCACGCGGGCGACATCACCGAGCCGACGTTGCGCAGCTACCTGGGCATGGGTTTGCCGCACCTGCATGTGCTGGAGCAGCCGGCAGGTGGCGATGCGTTGCCGGTATTGAGTGACTACCTGCGCGACGCCGGTGCCCAGGTGGTGCTCGCCGGCAGCCAGGCGGAAACCGGTGAGGGGTCGGGCATGCTGCCGTTCCTGTTGGCCGAACAACTGGGTTGGCCGCTGATTGTGGGGCTGGCTCAAGTTGAGTCCATCGACGCCGGCGTGGCCCATGTGCTGCAAGCGTTGCCACGTGGCCAGCGGCGGCGTTTGAAGGTGCGCTTGCCGTTTCTGGCCACGGTGGATAACGCCGCGCCCAAGGCGCGCCAGAGTGCCTACGGCCCGGCGCAACGTGGCGAGCTGGCGGCCCATGAAGTGGAAGTTGAACAGGACGAGTTATTCACAGGGGCGCTGCTGCAACCCGCCAAGCCTCGGCCCAAGCGCCTCAAGGTCATCAAGGCCAAGAGCGGCGCCGACCGCATGAAGGCGGCAACGGCCAAAGCCAGCGGCGGCGGTGGGCAAGTGCTCAAGGGCCTCAGCCCCGAGGCGGGCGCCCAAGCCATTCTGAAGTTACTGATAGAAGAGGGCGTTGTACGCTGAGCCCCGTTGAAGGGGGCAGGCCTGTTAAGCGTAAATCCCTGTGGGAGCGGGCTTGCCGTAATGCCAGTCAGTTAAGAAGAAACGCTTTACCGTGGCGAGGGAGCTTGCTCCCGCTGGGCTGCATAGCAGTCCTATTTTCCGGGGCCGCTTCGCGGCCCAGCGGGAGCAAGCTCCCTCGCCACAGGTTAACGGTTGCCCGCTCTGGCGCTTAATTGACTGGCATTAGGGCTTGCCGACCAAAGCGGTAGGTCAGTCAACATCACTGTTTGCCGGGCCGACGTCTTCGCGAGCAAGCCCGCTCCCCCAATTGATCTTCGTTGCTTTGAGCATTGCGTTCGCTCCCACCTCTGCCGTTTACCCACAATCCCTGTTGATCCGCCTGTGGATAACCTGTTTGCGGTTGTCCACACCCCCTGTGCAGCACGTCCTGCAGCCCTCTGTACGAAAAATAACCAGCCTAACTTACGGTTTTAGCTGGGTTTTTTCTGAGCGGATGAACAGACTTGCCCCCAAAGTCTGTTGGCGCTTCTGTGGATAAGATGTTCGCTGTCGGCTACAGGCCTTATAAATAGAGGGCCTGCTCCACATGATCAAAATATGATCAATCATCCTGTTTAAGCCTGTGAAAAGCCCTGGATGCCACGATTTATGCAGGCTTGACGCGGTTTTCCACAGCATGGGTAAAGTTGCCCCCAAAGTCTGTTGGCGCTTCTGTGGGTAAGATGTTCGCTGTCGGCTACAGGCCTTATAAATAGAGGCTGTGCTGCCCATGATCAAAATATGATCAATCATCGTGTTTAAGCCTGTGAAAGCCCTGGATGCCGCGATTTATGCAGGTTTGACGCGGTTTTGCACAGCGTAGGTAAAGTTGCCCCCAAAGTCTGTTGGTGCTTCTGTGGATAAGGTGTTCGCGTTCCGCTACAGGGCACGCAGCTATTGACGTTCAGCGGCCTGATCAAAAAACGATCAATAGCGGGCGGAACGCGGTGATTTGCATAAGTCACGGAATTTCTGGATTTAATTTGAAGCCGCAACGAACTTGCCCACAATTGCTGTGGGTGGCTTTGTGGATAAGTTGTTGGGTGAGGGCTGGAGATCAGAGCCCTCGTGGTCTCCAAGAGTTCTGATTAATTTTTGAACACCTGCGATGTCCGTGTGGGAACGGGCTTGCTCACGAATGCGGCGTGTCAGCCAATACACCAGCAAGCTGATCCACCGCATTCGCGAGCAAGCCCGCTCCCACATATTCGATCGTGTCAGGCTACTCGTGTGCCGCAACGCCTTTGAGGTAGGGCGCCGGTGCCGCGCCGAGGTTGTTGAGCATGCGCTCGCTGTACCAGTCCACAAAGTTCACCACACCGAACTCATAGGTCTTGGAGTACGGGCCCGGCTGGTAAGCGGTGGAGTTGATGCCGCGTTGGTTCTCTTCGGCCAGGCGACGGTCCTGGTCGTTGGTGGCGTCCCACACCTGGCGCATGCGGTCTACGTCGTAGTCCACGCCTTCGACCGCGTCCTTGTGCACGATCCACTTGGTGGTGACCATGGTTTCCTGGGCGCTGAGCGGCCACACGGTGAACACGATAATGTGGTCGCCCATGCAGTGGTTCCACGAGTGCGGCAGGTGCAGGATGCGCATCGAGCCCAGGTCGGGATTCTTGATGCGGCCCATGAGTTTGGCGCAGCCCTGCTTGCCGTCCAGGGTCATCGACACGGTGCCCTTGAGCAGCGGCATGCGCACGATGCGGTTACGCAGGCCGAAGCTGGCGTGGGCGTAGGGGATCTTCTCGGCATCCCAGGCGGCGGCCGATGCGGCGACGTGGTCCTTGAACGCCTGGTCGGCGCGTGGGTCCGTGACGTCATCCCATTCCAGCAGGGTTTTGAGCAGTTCGGGGTGCGACGCGTTGCAGTGGTAGCACTCGCGGTTGTTTTCCAGCACCAGCTTCCAGTTGGCTTTTTCGAACAAGGTGGTTTGAATCGCCACCTTGGTGTTTTCCATGTCGTAGGGTTCCATGTAGTGGTTGAGCGTCGACAGAAAGTCATCGATGGCCGGTGGGTTTTCGGCCAGGCTGATGAAGATGTAGCCGCCGGCGGTTTTCACGTTCACCGGCTTTAAACCGTACTGCTTCATGTCGAAATCGGCGCCCATCTCGGTGCCGGCAAACAACAGGCGACCGTCCAGTTCGTAGGTCCACTGGTGGTAGTGGCAGACGAGCTTGGCGACTTTGCCCTTGTCGCTGGTGCACAAGCGCGAGCCGCGATGGCGGCACACGTTGTGGAACGCGTGCACCACACCCTCGGCGCCACGGATCACGATGATCGGGTTCTTGCCCACTTGCAGGGTCAGGTAGTTGCCCTTGGCGGGGATTTCGCAGGTCATGCCGGCGATCAACCACTCTTTCTGGAAGATCTCCTGCATGTCGATATCGAACAGCCGCTCATCAGAGTAAAACGGCTGCGGCAGTGAATAAGTGCGCTCGCGCTCGTGCAGCATTTGCGCGGTGGCCTTGCGTGCGGGTTCCAGCGGATCGCCCAAGCTTAAGGTTGCGGTGACGTCCATCGTATGTGTCCTCGTGGCCATTCTGTGTGGCCGAGATAGGTGGCTACGGTTGTTGCGTTGCAAGGCGTAAAGAAAGCGTCTTCGTTGGGAGCGAGTGTGGGGCCGGCGTTGCGTCGAACCTTATCCATGGGCGACATGGCCCAATCTGATCCCGACGCGCAACCCCAGGTAGTTGGGGGCTGGTCGCCGTAAGTATGTGAATGTCGCAGATAGGTAAATGGGTGGTCCCGGCGTTACGCAGAATCGCCACCATAAGGCCGACGTCGGCGGTGGAGAACAATCATGTCTAGCAATTTCCTGAATCCGGTAACCACCCAGACCTGGGCCAATGGTCGGCACATCGTCCGTTGCGTCAAAGTCATCCAGGAAACCTGGGACGTGCGCACCTTCTGCTTCATGGCCGACCAGCCGATCCTGTTCTTCTTCAAGCCCGGGCAGTTCGTCACCCTGGAGCTGGAAATCGAAGGCCAGCCGATCATGCGCTCATACACGATCTCCAGTTCGCCCTCGGTCCCCTACAGCTTTTCGGTGACCATCAAGCGCGTACCGGGCGGGCGTGTCTCCAACTGGCTGCACGACACGCTGCATGAAGGCCAGGAACTGGCGGTGCACGGGCCGGTGGGGCTGTTCAACGCGATGGATTTCCCAAGCCCCAAAGTGCTGTACCTGAGCGGCGGCGTGGGCATCACGCCGGTCATGTCCATGGCACGCTGGTTCTACGACACCAACGCCAATGTCGACATGACCTTTGTCCACAGCGCCCGCTCGCCCAAAGACATCATTTACCACCGCGAGCTGGAACACATGGCCTCGCGGATCGACAACTTCAGCCTGCACCTTATTTGCGAGAAACATGGCCTGGGCGAACCCTGGGCCGGCTATCGCGGTTATTTGAACCACAAGATGCTGGAACTGATGGTGCCGGACTTCCTCGAGCGCGAAGTGTTCTGCTGCGGCCCTACGCCGTACATGAGCGCGGTGAAGCGTTTGCTGGAAGCCGCCGGTTTCGACATGGCGCGTTACCACGAAGAATCCTTCGGCGCGACGCCGCCGGAAGCCCGGGCCGATGCGGTGGAGCAAGCCGAGCAGGCCGCGGATGCGCCGGAAGTCGACTTGGCGGACCTGCATCAGGTGGAATTCATTGCGTCCGGCAAGAGCATCCGCGTGGCGCCGGGCGAAACGGTGCATGCCGCGGCGGCCAAGCTAGGCCTGTTGATCCCCAAAGCCTGCGGCATGGGCATCTGCGGCACCTGCAAGGTGATGAAGCTGGGCGGGGAGGTCGAGATGGAGCACAACGGCGGGATCACCGAAGAGGACGAAGCCGAGGGCTACATCCTGTCGTGCTGCAGTGTGCCGAAGGGTGATGTGCGCATCGACTTCTGACTCGATCGCCGATCGTTCCCACCTCCACATGGGAACGATCGGCGTGAAGGGTTACTGGGCGTAGATATGTACGACGAAATGCTGGCCTGAGGCTGTCAGTTCATAGGCTTTGTCGTAGATCTTCAGCGTCCTCGATGGCTCGCGGATGGTGTCGCCGACTTTTGCGTATTTCCTGAACTCGTCCCAGTCGATAACGGTGGTGGTGACCGTGTTGTCGTTTTGCAGAAGGGTGTTGACGTTGCTTTGATATTCCATGATTAAGCTCTCCATTGGATATGTCTTCCCCGCCGACTGTTCGGCAGGCGATAAACCCGGAAGGTGGCAGATATCGCTGCGTTTTCCTTGCCGGTTCCAAGAGGCTAGACACTGAAATTCCATTGCGCTGCTGTCAGAAATATCAAAAAACAGACTCGGCAATCGGCCAGCACGGGCTGGCCGGATTTCTACGTTAAGCGTTCATCACTTCCCTGATATCGGCCGCCAATTCTCTTACGCGCTCTTCTTCGGTATCCCACGCACACATGAACCGCGCGCCACCTTTGCCGATGAAGGTATAGAAGCGCCAGCCCTTGGCCGTCAGTGCCGCGATGGCCGGTTCCGAGAGTTGCAGGAACACGCCGTTGGCCTGCACCGGGAACATCAATTCCACGCCGGGAATATCCGCCACCAGGCTGCTGAGCAATTGCGCGCAGCGGTTGGCGTGGCGGGCATGCTTGAGCCAGGCGTCGTTTTCCAGCAAACCCACCCACGGCGCGGACAGAAAGCGCATCTTGGACGCAAGCTGGCCAGCCTGTTTGCAGCGGTAGTCGAAGTCTTCGGCCAGCTTATGGTTGAAGAACAGGATCGCTTCACCCACCGCCATGCCGTTCTTGGTGCCGCCAAAGCACAGCACGTCCACGCCGGCCTTCCAGGTCAGGTCGGCCGGCGAGCAGCCGAGAAACGCACAGGCGTTGGCGAAGCGTGCGCCGTCCATGTGCAGGTTCAGGCCCAGCTCTTTACAGGTGGCGCTGATGGCGCGGATTTCTTCCGGGGTGTAGACGCTGCCCACTTCGGTGGCCTGGGTGAGGGTGACCACGCGCGGTTTCGGGTAGTGAATGTCCTGGCGCTTGAGGGCGATCTCACGGATCGACTCCGGGGTCAGCTTGCCGTTTTCGGTGCGGGCAGTGAGCAGCTTGGAGCCGTTTGAAAAAAACTCTGGCGCGCCGCATTCGTCGGTCTCGACGTGGGCGGTTTCCGAGCAAATCACGCTATGGTAGCTCTGGCACAGCGAAGACAGCGCCAGGGAGTTGGCCGCGGTACCGTTGAAGGCGAAGAACACTTCACAGTCGGTTTCGAACAGATTGCGGAAACCGTCGGCGGCGCGGTGGGTCCACTCATCGTCACCGTAGGCGCGTTGATGGCCCTGGTTGGCTTGTTCCATGGCGGCCCAGGCTTCCGGGCAGATGCCGGAATAGTTGTCGCTGGCGAATTGTTGGCTCTTGTCGGTCATGGCCCATTCCTGTGGTCGATGTTGGTGCGCACTTTAACCAAGATTGGGAGGGGGGCGCACGCACTGTAAATGCAAAGTGGTTGGGGAATTATGCACGCTACTGACACCCTGCCTGTCGGACGCGTCCGAGATGGCGCTTTGGACCTGCTCAAGTGGCTGGCGCTGCTGAGCATGGTGCTGGATCACCTGCGCTATGTGGGCTTGAGCCTGGACGGCCTGTACGTACCGGGGCGCCTGGCGTTCCCGTGGTTTTGCCTGGCGATTGCGGCGAACCTGCACCGGGCGCCGAACGCCTCGGTGACCGGCCATTGGCGTTACCTGGGCTGGCTGCTGCTGTTCAGTGTGATCAGCGAAGTGCCGTACCGATGGTTTATCGACGACGCGGATACCTTGAACGTGTTGCCGACACTGGCGCTGGGCTTGCTGATTGCCCGAGGCTGGCAGCGCGGGGCGCTGGTTGATCGAGGGTTGGCGCTGATTGCGCTGACGCTGGCGGCGGTGTTTTCCACGCAACTGATGTTCGGATTCTTTGGTGCAGTGCTGCCGTTGGCGATGCTGCTGGTAGTTCGGCGGCCCTGGTATTTCAGCGTGGTACCGGGGGTGGTGTGCGTGGCCGCCAACCAATGGCAGGTGTTGCTCAACAGCGGTTCAGCGGTGGCGTTGATGGGCTTGGTCACCTGCCTGATTGCGCCATGGGTTGGCCTGATGGTGTTGCGACAGGCGAAGAACGCCACGCCCCCTGCGATGCGCCGCTGGGCATATGCCTTGTATCCGTTACATTTCTTATTGCTGCTGGTGGTTCGCCACGCGCTTGCCTGACGGCCAACACCTACGGGTGCACGTGTTCGTCCAGCCAGCGCGGCGCGAAGGGGTGGGCGGTATAGAGTTCGCGCATTTTCCGCACATCCTGTTCGAACCAGTCCTGTATCCATTGGCGATAGTGCACCGCAATAGCGGCGCCGTTCGCGGGAGCGGCCGCCGCCTCGGCGATGCACTGTGCGGCCATCATTCCAGACATCAGGGCCTTGAGCACGCCATGGGAAGCGCCTGGGTCCACCACGGTGGCGGCGTCTCCGATGATGAAATAGCCGTTGCCGGCCGATGAGTTGCAGGCTCTCCAGGTGACGTCCGCGCCGTGTAGGTTCCCCGCGCAGGCCAATGCTGCAACCGCATGGGGAGCGGCAGAAGCCTTGCACACCTGGTCCTGGGCAAAGTACAGCCGCGTCCAGGTGTACAGCTGCTGGCCGATATGGGCCGTCCAGTACCAACCCGATCTGTCCGCGAAGATGCCCAGGGCACTTTCCTCGACATCCCCCCGTTTATAGCCATAGAGCGCGGTAAGGGCGGGGGAGCAGCGACGCGTTGGCAGGCGCAGTTGGCGTGCCAACCAGCCATGCGCCCCGCTGGCGTCAACCAGGTGCCTGCACAGCAGCTGCTCGGTCTGGGTCTGGATGCCAATGACACGGCCTTTCTCCACCAGCACCTTTTTGGCCTCGCAGGGTTGCAGGGCGTGTACACCCGATGCGATGGCCTGCTCAAGTAAAAGCCCGTCAAGGGTTGCCCTCGGAATTTGAAACCCATGCCAGGCGCCACTGGCATCGTTTCCGAACGGCACGAACTTGCGTTGTTTGTCCCACGTTACCCAACTTCCCGCAGGCCGGATAAACCCTGCGCTCAACACCTGCTCACTGATGCCCAGTTTTTGAAACAGGGGTTCTACGCCTGGATGTAAGGTTTCGCCTGGGCGATGGCGTGGGAAAAGAAGGCGCTCGACAATGGCCACTTTCAGGCCACGCCGAGCGCACGAAATAGCCGCCGAACAGCCAGCCGGCCCGGCGCCGATAACAATGACGTCATAGTTATTCATCAGGTCGGACTTGAATCCTGTTTAAACACGCTGCCAAGGCTGTTCGCCTTGTTGGCGAAAGATAAAGTCTGGCCAGACCAGATACGTGGAAGTGTCTGTAACTTTGATATGAACCTGGTCGAATTGGGGGGATTCAGCCGGCTCATAACGAATGAGTTCAAATCGGTAGCCCGGTCCGGACGGTGGGTTGAATAAGTGTTCATGTGTCGCGACGGTTTCCAGCGCGGCAGGCAGGGCGACCTGGAAGGAATCGATAAACCAATCCTCAAAGGCCTCACCGAGTGACCGTTTGATGCGTCGAAATGCGTCAACTCGGGCTTGGTACTCCTGAGAATCGACTTTGCCGGTCAGTGCCAGCGAGAACTTCCCTGCCAGCGCGTTCTCGGTGTAGTCGGCGTAGACAAACGCCTGATAAGCGTTATGTGTATGGCCGTCAACGGCGTATGTCCGGGGTGGGGGCACGCCGTCCCAGGGCATACTGCCGTTTTTGCCGATCTCCTTGTCCAGCATCGGCTTGATGGTCGGGCCGGCACCGCCGTCCGGCTCAAAGGATTGGGCCGAATCGGGCGCAACGGCCGGCCAGAATGAACTGAGGGCGGCACACAGCTTGGCATCTTCGGGGAAAGGGCTGCCCAGCCTGTAGGCCGCCAGATGTTCTACGTTACCCCAAGGGGTTTCGTAGTCCACCACGCCGACATCCCAGCCCGGTGCGAAATCGCCCGACGCCGCATCCGGAAGGTGAGAGGCGCGTCTGGCATGGGCCACTTTTGGCATCGCCCCGGCAAGGGCAGTGCAGGCGCCCTGCTGGGCGACAATGGCAGTGATGCCGACGTCGGCGTAGGTAAAGTGCTTGGGGAACGATTGGAAATTGGCGGGGTGTCGTGAGTCGCAAAGGCACTGAGGCGGCGTATGAAATGCCGGCATATGCCGATCCTCAGGCAGGCTTTCGAGCCATTCACTCAGGTGGCGCTGATTGCACAGCGGGTAGAAGTCGGGCGCACAGATCAGTGAATAAGCGCTCACCCGCTGCGGCAGGAAAATATCCAGCGCGGCGCATTCGGCGCCAATCCAGCCGTCGGCGGTAAAGTCCAGGTAGTGCTGCGCTGTGAAGCCACCTTCCATCAGGTCGTCGAGCATGCCCGGCCGCTGGTTGAGGTTGACGATGTTTCCGGCGTCATCGACTTGATGCCGAATATGTACATATTCCGGCGCGTTCGATGCCAGTTTCAGGCTGGATTCCAGCAGGCTTGGTTTTTTCGGCACATTGAACGTCAGGGGTGCGCCTTGATAGTGCGCCGCTTCAACCAGGCTGCCGCGCGCGGTAGCTGCCATTAACCCTGGGCCGAATTCGTGTTCGGGTAGCCAGTCACCGAGGCCATCGGTGATGACGAAGGGCGGTTGGCTGATATCCGGCTCTTCCCAGCCCGAACCCTCGCCCAGCTCCAGGTGTATACGGCGAAGTTTCTCGTTTTTGTGCTGTGCCTGAAGTTGCACGTCGAGTGTCAGGCCGGCGATGCACTCGTTGCCGTTGAACAATTTGTGCAGGGGGACCCAGAAATCATGGCCTGCATCTTTCTTGTTAAAACGCATAGGGCCAAAGCTTGCACTGTCGCCCTTACGCTGTACCGCGATATAGGCACTGTACCGGGCCGGCAGAACGCGAATGGCGTGAGCGTGGTCCTCGACGAACGGCAGGAACCCCCTGCTTTTGGCATCGTACAAGGGCGCGGTGGTGCCCACCCGCGAGATACCGGTTCGCGAAAAGCACAAATCGGCCTGCACCTTGTGCACGGTGTCCGGCGCCGGGCGGTATTCCACCGCAAACACCACCACCGCCAGGGCGCCGCCATTGGCGCGCTCTTTGAGCTGCTGAAGGCTCGGAGGCTGGCAGCCGTACACGTAGTTGATGAGGGTTTCCAGCTCTGCCGGGCTGGGGTAAGCCTGGAGCGGGTTGTACTGGGCATCCACAGTGACATTGGCGTGGGCGAAGGCGTGATACAGCAGGCTTTGTGCCGGTTTGCCAGGTTCAATGCCGCGTGTTCCGGCCAGGGCGAAGTCTTCAAACCCGGGGAGCGTTCGGTCCGCATGAATGATGTTGCGCAGTTCGCCTTCAAGGTCAGGCGCAAGAATATCGATGCCATGGTGAAGCAATAAGTTATGCCAGCCGGCTGGGGCTAAACGTGTGCAGATATTTCTTACTTGCTCTATTAACGCCATGCTTAAACTCCTGATGTTTCAAAGTAAGTCTCAAGCGGGGATGCAAAGTATCGAGCGATGGCCTGCCCGACTGGCCATTAAGTGACAGTTTTTCATGGCGTTGCAAAAGGGGTTTTGTAATGGCGTATTTGGATGTGGCTTTTTAATTTTTATTTTGCGTGAGTGTATGTAATTGCTTGTGGGATATATCCCGCTTAGTTCGGCTTGAATGAACATCAGGCTGGGTTTTATCGCTGGTGGGCCTTTCTCATCTTTGCGCGCTCCGCTGTCAGTCCTGCGGCGGCCTGCTCCCGATAAATCGCATCTGCGTCAGGGCATGTCGTAAACGCACCTTTGCGTGGCGTGCGCAGGCATTTGGCCCGCACGCGCCAGCCCTACCATCGCATCAAAGGGCCCTGCACGGGCCTCAAACAATACGAAAGGCTGGGAGAGACGCGATGTTCAGCAAACAAGACCAGATTCAGGGATATGACGATGCACTGCTGGCGGCGATGAATGCCGAAGAGCAGCGCCAGGAAGATCATATCGAGCTGATCGCGTCGGAGAACTACACCAGCAAGCGCGTGATGGAAGCTCAAGGCAGCGGCCTCACCAACAAATACGCCGAAGGCTACCCAGGCAAGCGCTACTACGGTGGCTGCGAGCATGTGGACAAGGTCGAGGCCCTGGCCATCGAGCGCGCCAAGCAGCTGTTCGGCGCCGATTACGCCAACGTGCAACCGCACTCCGGTTCGTCCGCCAACAGCGCGGTGTACCTGGCGCTTATCAATGCCGGCGACACCATTCTGGGCATGAGCCTGGCCCACGGCGGCCACCTCACCCACGGCGCCAAAGTGTCGTCCTCGGGCAAGCTGTACAACGCGGTGCAATACGGCATCAACACCGACACCGGTTTGATCGACTACGACGAAGTCGAGCGCCTGGCCGTGGAGCACCAGCCGAAGATGGTCGTGGCCGGTTTCTCCGCCTACTCCAAGACTTTGGATTTCCCACGCTTTCGTGCCATCGCCGACAAGGTTGGCGCGCTGCTGTTCGTCGACATGGCCCACGTCGCCGGCCTGGTCGCCGCCGGCCTGTACCCCAACCCGCTGCCCTACGCGGATGTGGTCACCACCACCACCCACAAGACCCTGCGTGGTCCGCGTGGCGGTTTGATCCTGGCCAAGGCCAACGAAGCCATCGAGAAGAAACTCAACGCCGCCGTGTTCCCCGGCGCCCAGGGCGGCCCGCTGATGCATGTGATCGCCGGCAAGGCCGTGTGCTTCAAGGAAGCGCTGGAGCCCGGCTTCAAGGTGTACCAGCAACAGGTGATCGACAACGCCCAGGCCATGGCCGACGTGTTCATCAAGCGCGGTTACGATGTGGTTTCCGGTGGCACCGACAACCACCTGTTCCTGGTCAGCCTGATCCGTCAGGGCCTGACCGGCAAAGAGGCGGACGCCGCCCTCGGCCGCGCCCACATCACCGTCAACAAGAACGCCGTGCCGAATGACCCGCAGTCGCCCTTCGTTACCTCGGGCCTGCGCATCGGCACCCCGGCGGTGACCACGCGTGGTTTCAAAGTGCCGCAATGCATTGAGCTGGCCGGCTGG
Organism: Pseudomonas sp.; assembly: GCF_030147005.1. Taxonomy (GTDB): domain Bacteria; phylum Pseudomonadota; class Gammaproteobacteria; order Pseudomonadales; family Pseudomonadaceae; genus Aquipseudomonas. The sequence continues at coordinate 118,765 of NZ_JASLAW010000095.1, read as the reverse complement.
ATCTGCGACATCCTCGACAACCTCGGCGACGCCGACGTCGAGGCCAACGTGGCCAAGCATGTGTCTGCCCTGTGCGCTGATTTCCCGGTTTATCGCTGAGCGCGGTTTTGGAGTAATGACTATGCAACGCTACTCAGGCTTCGGCCTCTTCAAGCACTCCCTCAGCCATCATGAAAACTGGCAGAAGATGTGGCGCACGCCGACCCCCAAAAAGGTCTACGACGTGGTCATCGTCGGCGGCGGCGGGCATGGTCTGGCAACCGCTTACTACCTGGCCAAAGAGCACGGCATCACCAACGTGGCCGTGGTCGAGAAAGGCTGGCTGGGCGGCGGTAACACGGCGCGCAACACCACCATCGTGCGTTCCAACTACCTGTGGGACGAGTCGGCGCACCTGTATGAACACGCGATGAAACTCTGGGAAGGGTTGTCCCAGGACCTGAACTACAACGTGATGTTCTCCCAGCGTGGCGTGTACAACCTGTGCCACACCCTGCAGGACATCCGTGATTCCGAGCGCCGCGTGAGTGCCAACCGCCTCAACGGCGTGGACGGCGAACTGCTCGATGCCAAGCAGGTTGCCGACGAGATCCCGTACCTCGACTGCTCCAAAAACACGCGCTACCCGGTGCTCGGCGCCACCGTGCAACGCCGCGGCGGCGTGGCCCGTCACGATGCCGTGGCCTGGGGCTTTGCCCGCGCCGCCGATGCCTTGGGCGTGGACTTGATCCAGCAGACCGAAGTGATCGGTTTCCGTAAGGAAAACGGCGTGTGCATCGGTGTGGAAACCAACAAGGGCTTTATCGGCGCCAAGCGCGTCGGCGTGGTGACCGCCGGTAACTCCGGGCACATGGCTTCGCTGGCCGGTTTCCGCCTGCCGATCGAATCCCACCCGCTGCAAGCGTTGGTGTCTGAGCCGATCAAGCCGATTATCGACAGCGTGATCATGTCCAATGCCGTGCACGGCTACATCAGCCAGTCCGACAAGGGCGACCTGGTGATCGGCGCCGGTATCGACGGCTACAACGGCTACGGCCAGCGTGGTTCGTACCCGGTGATCGAACACACCATCCAGGCCATCGTCGAGATGTTCCCGGTGTTGTCCCGCGTGCGCATGAACCGTCAGTGGGGCGGCATCGTCGACACCACGCCGGACGCCTGCCCGATCATCTCCAAGACGCCGGTGCCGAACATGTTCTTCAACTGCGGTTGGGGCACCGGTGGCTTCAAGGCCACTCCCGGCTCGGGCAACGTGTTTGCCGCGAGCCTGGCCAAGGGTGAAATGCACCCGCTGGCCGCGCCTTTTTCCATCGACCGTTTCCACAACGGTGCGCTGATCGACGAACACGGCGCTGCGGCCGTCGCCCACTAACAGGAGAAATTCCCTATGTTGCATATCTTCTGTCCTCACTGTGGCGAACTGCGCTCCGAAGAGGAATTCCACGCGTCCGGCCAAGCGCACATCCCGCGCCCGCTGGACCCGAACGCCTGCACCGATGCGCAGTGGGGCGACTACATGTTCTTTCGCGACAACCCCCGTGGCCTGCATCACGAACTGTGGATTCACGCCGCCGGTTGCCGTCAGTACTTCAACGCCACCCGCGACACCGTCACCTACGAAATTCTTGAAACCTACAAGATTGGCGAAAAACCCCAGTTCACCGCCAAGGCTTCTGGAGAGAAGGTATGAGCCAGATCAATCGCCTGTCCAACGGTGGCCGGATCGACCGTAACAAAGTCTTGACTTTCAGCTTTAACGGCCAGACCTACAAAGGCTTTGAAGGCGACACCCTGGCCGCCGCCCTGCTGGCCAACGGCGTCGACATCATCGGCCGCAGCTTCAAGTACTCGCGCCCTCGCGGCATCTTTGCCGCCGGTGCCGAAGAACCCAACGCGGTGCTGCAGATCGGCGCCACCGAAGCCACGCAGATCCCCAACGTGCGCGCCACGCAACAGGCGCTGTACCAGGGTTTGGTCGCCACCAGCACCAACGGCTGGCCGAGCGTCAACAACGACATGATGGGGATTCTCGGCAAGGTCGGCGGCAAGCTGATGCCGCCCGGTTTCTACTACAAAACCTTCATGTACCCGCAGTCATTCTGGATGACTTACGAGAAGTACATCCGCAAGGCCGCAGGTTTGGGCCGCTCGCCGACCGAGAACGACCCGGACACCTACGACAACTTCAACCGTCACTGCGACGTGCTCGTTGTCGGCGCAGGCCCTGCCGGCCTGGCCGCTGCACTGGCGGCCGCGCGCAGCGGTGCGCGAGTGATCATCGCCGATGAGCAGGAAGAGTTCGGCGGCTCCTTGCTGGACTCGCGCGAAAGCCTCGACGGCAAGCCGGCCACCGAATGGGTCGCCAGCGTGATCGCTGAGCTCAAAGCGCTGCCGGACGTGGTGCTGCTGCCCCGCGCCACCGTCAACGGTTACCACGACCATAACTTCCTGACCATTCACGAGCGCCTCACCGACCACCTCGGCGACCGTGCGCCGGTTGGCGTGGTGCGTCAGCGCATCCACCGTGTGCGCGCCAAGCGTGTGGTGCTGGCCACCGGCGCGTGCGAGCGCCCGCTGGTGTACGGCAACAACGACGTGCCGGGCAACATGCTGGCGGGTGCGGTCTCCACCTATGTGCGCCGCTACGGCGTGGCACCGGGTAAAAAACTGCTGCTGTCGACCAACAACGACCACGCCTACCGTGTGGCCCTGGACTGGTTCGATGCAGGCCTTTCAGTGGTCGCCGTGGCCGATGCCCGTCACAACCCACGTGGCGCGCTGGTGGAAGAAGCCCGCGCCAAAGGCATTCGGATCCTCACCGGCAGCGCCGTGATCGAGGCCCGTGGCAGCAAGCATGTGACCGCCGCCCGCGTTGCCGCGATTGATGTCAAAGCGCATAAAGTGGTCAGCCCCGGCGAGTGGCTCGACTGCGACCTGGTGGCCAGCTCCGGCGGCTACAGCCCGGTGGTCCACCTGGCCTCGCACCTGGGCGGCAAGCCGACCTGGCGTGAAGACATCCTCGGTTTTGTACCGGGCGAAGCGCCGCAGAAACGCGTGTGTGTCGGCGGTATCAATGGCGTCTACGGCCTTGGCGACTCCCTCGCCGATGGGTTTGAAGGCGGCGTGCGTGCGGCCAGCGAAGCGGGTTTCGCCCCGGTTGAAGGCGTGTTGCCCAAAGCCTTGAGCCGTCTGGAAGAACCCACCCTGGCGTTGTTCCAGGTGCCTCACGAAAAAGCCACCGCGCGGGCGCCGAAGCAATTTGTCGACCTGCAAAACGACGTGACCGCCGCCGCCATCGAACTGGCCACCCGCGAAGGTTTCGAGTCGGTGGAGCACGTCAAACGCTACACCGCGCTGGGCTTCGGCACTGACCAGGGCAAGCTGGGTAACGTCAACGGCCTGGCCATTGCCGCCCGTTCGCTGAACGTGACCATCCCGCAGATGGGCACCACCATGTTCCGCCCCAACTACACGCCGGTCACCTTCGGCGCGATTGCCGGACGTCACTGTGGGCACATCTTCGAACCGGTTCGCTACACCGCGCTGCAAGCCTGGCACGTCAAGAACGGCGCCGAGTTTGAAGACGTCGGCCAGTGGAAGCGCCCATGGTATTTCCCGCGCAACGGTGAAGACCTGCACGCCGCAGTAAAACGCGAATGCCTGGCCGTGCGCGACAGTGTCGGTCTGCTGGATGCGTCCACCCTCGGCAAGATCGACATCCAGGGCCCGGATGCGCGTGAGTTCCTCAACCGTATCTACAGCAACGCCTGGACCAAGCTTGACGTGGGCAAGGCGCGCTACGGCCTGATGTGCAAGGAAGACGGCATGGTCTTCGACGACGGCGTCACTGCCTGTCTGGCCGACAACCACTTCCTGATGACCACCACCACCGGCGGCGCGGCGCGTGTTCTGCAATGGCTGGAAATTTACCAGCAGACCGAATGGCCGGACCTCAAGGTGTACTTCACCTCGGTCACCGACCATTGGGCGACCATGACCCTGTCCGGCCCCAACAGCCGCAAGCTGCTCAGTGAAGTCACCGACATCGACCTGGACAAGGACGGTTTCCCGTTCATGACCTGGAAGGAAGGCCTGGTCGGCGGCGTACCGGCGCGGGTGTTCCGTATCTCGTTTACCGGCGAGCTGTCGTACGAAGTCAACGTGCAGGCCGACTACGCCATGGGCGTGCTGGAAAAAATCGTCGAGGCCGGCAAGCAGTACAACCTGACCCCGTACGGCACCGAAACCATGCACGTGCTGCGCGCCGAGAAGGGCTTCATCATCGTCGGCCAGGACACCGACGGTTCGATGACCCCGGACGACCTGAACATGGGCTGGTGCGTGGGCCGTACCAAACCGTTCTCGTGGATCGGCTGGCGCGGGATGAACCGTGAAGACTGCGTGCGTGAAGAGCGCAAGCAACTGGTGGGGCTCAAACCGATTGATCCGAACGTGTGGCTGCCGGAAGGCGCGCAGTTGGTGTTCGATCCTAAGCAGACGATTCCGATGAAGATGGTCGGCCATGTCACCTCAAGCTATGCGCACAACTCCCTGGGTTATTCGTTTGCCATGGGCGTGGTGAAGGGCGGCTTGAAGCGCATCGGCGAGCGGGTGTTTTCACCGCAGGCGGATGGCAGCGTGATCGAGGCTGAGATTGTGTCTTCGGTGTTCTTTGATCCGAAAGGTGAGCGGCAGAACATCTGATAGACCGAGTCGCGGCCTTCGCGAGCAAGCCCGCTCCCACAGGGGAACGCATTCCAAATGGGGGCGGGCTTGCTCGCGAAGACGCCAGTAGCCGCACAACAGAATCCAAGACAGGTGCTTTATGACAGCAGCCAATGTTTACCAACAACGCCCCACCACCGGCGCCAAGGCCGAGTCGTCGCTGCACCATGCCGACCTCGCCAGCCTGGTCGGCAAGGGCCGCAAGAACGCCGGCGTGACCGTGCGCGAAAAGAAACTCCTGGGCCACCTGACCATTCGTGGCGACGGCCATGACGCGGCCTTCGCCGCCGGCGTTCACAAGGCCACCGGTATCGAATTGCCCGGCGCCCTGAGCGTGGTCAGCCAAGGTGAAACCAGCCTGCAGTGGCTCGGCCCGGACGAATGGCTGTTGATCGTGCCAAGCGGCGAAGAATTCGCCGCCGAACAGAACCTGCGCGCTGCATTGGGCGAGCTGCATATCCAGATCGTCAACGTTAGCGGCGGCCAGCAGATCCTTGAGCTCAGCGGACCGAACGTGCGCGATGTGCTGATGAAATCCACCAGCTACGACGTGCACCCCGACAACTTCCCGGTGGGCAAGGCGGTGGGGACGGTGTTCGCCAAGTCGCAACTGGTGATCCGCCATACCGCGGAAGACACCTGGGAACTGCTGATTCGTCGCAGCTTCTCGGATTACTGGTGGTTGTGGTTGCAGGACGCCTCGGCCGAGTTCGGCCTGAGCGTTCAATGACTTCTGTAGGAGCGAGCTTGCTCGCGAAAGTCGTCAACGAAAACGCGCGCCTCCTGAAGCAGCGCGGCTTCCTTGAGTTTTTCGCGAGCAAGCTCGCTCCTACAGTCACCAGCGTTACTGTATGAGGAGTCAGCCGTAATGAGCCGCGCACCCGATACATGGATTTTGACCGCCGACTGCCCCAGCGTGCTCGGCACGGTGGACGCGGTCACCCGCTACCTGTTCGAACAAAGCTGTTACGTCACCGAGCACCACTCGTTCGACGACCGCCTCTCGGGCCGGTTCTTCATTCGCGTGGAATTCCGCCAGCCGGACGGTTTTGACGAACAAGCCTTTCGCGACGGCCTGGCCACGCGCGGCGAAGCCTTTGGCATGATCTTCGAGCTGACGGCGCCGAACTACCGGCCCAAAGTGGTGATCATGGTTTCCAAGGCCGATCACTGCCTCAATGACCTGCTGTATCGCCAGCGCATCGGCCAGTTGTCGATGGACGTGGTCGCGGTGGTGTCCAACCACCCCGATTTGAAGCCCCTGGCCGACTGGCACCAGATTCCCTACTACCATTTTCCGCTGGACCCCAACGACAAACCGTCCCAGGAGCGCCAGGTGTGGCAAGTGGTGGAAGACACCGGCGCCGAGTTGGTGATTCTTGCGCGCTACATGCAAGTGCTGTCGCCGGAGCTGTGCCGCAAGCTGGACGGCAAGGCGATCAACATCCACCACTCGCTGCTGCCGGGGTTCAAGGGCGCCAAGCCCTATCACCAGGCCTACAACAAGGGCGTGAAGCTGGTCGGCGCCACGGCGCATTACATCAACAACGATCTGGATGAAGGCCCGATCATCGCCCAAGGCGTGGAGGTGGTGGATCACAGTCACTATCCCGAGGACCTGATCGCCAAGGGGCGGGATATCGAAGGCCTGACCCTGGCGCGGGCGGTGGGTTATCACATTGAGCGGCGGGTGTTCTTGAATGCCAATCGCACGGTGGTGCTCTGAGCGGCGCTTTCGCGAGCAAGCCCGCTCCTACATTCGAGCGCATTTCAAGGTTGGAACCCGATCAACTGTGGCGGCGGGCCAGCTTGCGAAGAGGCCCTTGGCAACGACGCAAAAACAGCATCTGTAATCCGAGCATCTAACGCGCTGCCCACCCAAACGGGCAACGCAGTTCCATAAAAACAACATCGAGGTGAAAGCATGTCTGGTAATCGTGGTGTCGTGTATCTCGGCAACGGCAAGGTCGAAGTACAGAAAATCGACTATCCCAAAATGCAGGACCCCCGTGGCAGGAAGATCGAGCATGGCGTCATCCTGCGCGTGGTCTCCACCAACATCTGCGGCTCCGACCAACACATGGTGCGCGGCCGCACCACCGCCCAGACCGGCCTGGTCCTGGGGCATGAAATCACCGGCGAAGTGATCGAGAAGGGCAGCGACGTCGAGAACCTGAAGATCGGCGACCTGGTGTCCGTTCCCTTCAACGTGGCCTGCGGCCGTTGCCGCTCCTGCAAGGAAATGCACACCGGCGTGTGCTTGAGTGTTAACCCGGCGCGCCCGGGTGGTGCTTACGGCTATGTCGACATGGGCGACTGGACCGGCGGCCAGGCTGAATACGCGCTGGTGCCTTACGCCGACTTCAACCTGCTCAAACTGCCGGACCGCGACAAGGCGATGGAGAAAATCCGCGACCTGACGTGCCTCTCCGACATTCTGCCCACCGGCTACCACGGCGCCGTCACCGCCGGTGTTGGCCCAGGCAGCACGGTGTACATCGCCGGTGCCGGCCCGGTCGGCCTTGCCGCTGCCGCTTCAGCACGCCTGTTGGGCGCTGCGGTAGTGATCATCGGCGACGTCAACCCGATCCGCCTGGCTCACGCCAAGGCCCAGGGTTTTGAGATCGCCGACCTGTCCACCGACACGCCGTTGCACGAACAAATCGCCGCGCTGCTCGGCGAACCGGAAGTGGACTGCGCCGTTGATGCCGTCGGCTTTGAAGCACGCGGCCACGGCCACGACGGCGTCAAGGCCGAAGCGCCGGCCACCGTGCTCAACTCGCTGATGGGCGTAGTGCGCGTGGCAGGCAAGATCGGTATCCCTGGCCTGTACGTTACCGAAGACCCAGGCGCTGTCGACGCCGCCGCCAAAATGGGCAGCCTGAGCATTCGCTTTGGTTTGGGCTGGGCCAAGTCCCACAGCTTCCACACCGGGCAAACGCCAGTGATGAAGTACAACCGCCAACTGATGCAGGCGATCATGTGGGACCGTATCAACATTGCCGAGATCGTTGGCGTGCAGGTGATCAGCCTGGACGACGCGCCACGTGGCTACGGCGAGTTCGATGCAGGTGTGCCGAAGAAGTTTGTGATTGATCCGCACAAGATGTTCAGTGCGGCGTAAGGCGCAACGTAAAAAGGGCGACCGTAGGGTCGCCCTTTTTTGTATCTGGGCCAATACGCTGCCCGCTTATGTGTTCGTCAGTTGAAAGTGAACGAACATTTTGAAATATCGTGGTCCGCGCAGAACGTCCCCTTCCATACCGTGCCTGGCGCTGCCGCCCAGTTATTGACGGGTTTGAGCGTAACTCTCACCCCTGCATCGCCTGGCCCTTCATAACTGCAAATGACCGCTTGGGTTGCGCTTTTGTAGTTGGCATCCGTAAATTTTGACTCGTCCAGGTAGTGGGACTGTGCTTGTGGATTTTCACCTGTCCAGGTGAGCCCGTTTGGCCCCGGTGCCGAATAGGAATAGCCTCCGCCCGACATTTCAGTTTGCTTGATGGTTGAAATCGGAGCGCACGTTGCGGTGTCCGCGTAGGCATTTCCCATCAGGGCAAACATCGCTAATGCTCCAGCAGCCAGTGCGATTTTCATGATTCCAGTCCTTTTGATAACCGTTAAGTGGAATCTGGATGTTCGTCCTGGCGGCGAGTGGGGCTACTGTCAGGACTGACAGTTCTTTAGAAATAGTCTTCATAAAAAAGACAGCGGCTATTTCGACGAACGCGGCCGTGGGAAAGGGCGACAGGGAGACGCCCTTTTTAAATCAGGGATTACGGTTGCAACCGTCGGCTGATCACATCCAGCAAATCACAGCCGTCGCGCAAAGGAATGGCGCAGAGCAGGGCGAAGTTCTGGAGGACGAGGTTGTCGGTGTGCAGGCCTTCGCGAAAGGCCAGGTTTTCCATGACTTGAGTCACCGCGCGGATGCGGTAGACGGCGGCGTCGTGGAGGACGTCCAGCGGGGTTTGGGTGTCGATGAGCAGGGAAGGGGTGGTGCTGTCGTGACCGGTGAGCGGTATGTATCGGTTCATGTTTGTGACCTTTATTTCAGAAAATGGGGCTACCACTCATTCGTCGCCAAACGAATGGGTGGCAGCTGTACGCAGGTTGGCGAACCGGTGAAATAAAGCAAAGCCGGCAGACCCGAGGGTCTCCCGCGCACAGCCGCCATAGAGCAGCTTTACGCGTGCAAAAAAACCTGCAAGGGGCAGGTGATTTTGCATGCATTATTTCGATCAGGTCGCCAAACCCGTGTCGCCATGTGGACGACCGCCGAACTATAAGCGTCATCCCTCGCCATGAGCAAGTCACCCAGGCACTGAAGATCAAATGTGGGAGCGGGCCTGCCGACAGTTAAGAGCAGGCCCGGACAGCGAGCAGCCTGTGGCGAGGGAGCTTGCTCCCGCTGGGTCGCGAAGCGGCCCTCAGAAAATGGGACTGCTGCGCAGTCCAGCGGGAGCAAGCTCCCTCGCCACAGGTAGGGTGCTTATTTGGGGTTGCCACGGTAAACCCGAGGAAATCAGCGCACAGCCAGCGCACCCTGGTAGACGTAGGAGCGGGCCGACAGTTTAAGAGCAGGCCCGAACAGCAAGCTCCCTCGCCACAGGTAGGGCGCTTATTTGGGGTTGCCACGGTAAATCCGAGGAAATCAGCGAGCGGCCAGGGCACCCTGGTAGACGGTCGGGCCTGTGGGTTGTTTGCTGATGGAGCCACCCTTGGTCTCCGAACTCACCATCAACTCCACCGGTTTGCTGATGCTTTCCTGCTGGCGCGGGTTCAGGCCGATGATGCCCTTGCCGTCTTCCGGCAACAGGCCCAGGGACACCGGCGTGCCATCTTTAGGGATTGCCCACAGCTCCAGGCTTTGGTCTGGCGCAGGTGCCGTGGCGGCAATCGGTTGCACTTCCAGGTAATCCTTGTGGGCCATGATTTGCGCGGCCGGCTGCTGGGTGGTGGTCACCAACGTTGCCGCGGACTTGACGCTGTCCTGGGTATAGAGCGCGCCGCCGATGCCGGCAACCACTACGGCACAGGCGCCAATGAACAGGCGAGGGCGGCTCCAGAACGCAGGCTTGTGCTCAATCGCTTGGGGTTGGATCGCAGTCATTAGTCTCTTCCTGACAAATTTTGTAGTCAGTTCATGGACCCGCTTATCCCCGATGGGTTCCGGAACAACCGACGGGATACCCAGTCCAACGCCTGCTTTTGCATCTATCTCCTGAGGTTGTCTGATGAAGATTTCACGCGGTTTTGCCCTTTCCTGCCTGTTGACCATGGCCGCCGGCCCGGTCTTCGCCGCAGGGTTCAGCCTTGGCGATGCGGCCAATGCCATTTCCGGCATGCAGGGTGGCAACAACAAAGCCGCTGCCGCCGCTCCAACCTCGGAGACGGCCGACCTGCTGACGGCCCTGACCACTCAACTCAATATCACCCCGGAGCAAGCCGTGGGCGGCACTGGCGCGATGCTGGGGCTGGCGAAGAACAAATTGAGCGGCAACGACTTTTCGCAGCTGGGCAATAGCGTGCCGGGCCTGGATCAATTGTCGGGTAATAACGCATTGGGCAGCCTGGGCGCCTTGAGCGGGATGCTCGGCCAGGCCGGCGGCAGCAAGACCAGCGGCCTCGACGGCCTGCTGGGTAACGTGAAAAACACCCATGACTTGAATACCGCGTTCAGCGCCCTGGGCATGGACAGCGGCATGATCGGCCAGTTTGCCCCGGTGATCCTGCAATACCTGGGCGGGCAGGGCGCCGACGGCTCTGTACTGAGCAAACTGGCCCAGGCCTGGGGCACCGGCAGCTAAGGCTGCTGCGCGCGCAGTTGTTCGATGCGCGCGTCTTTCTCCTTCCAGAGCTGGTTGACCCAGTTCTGGACGGTCTGGCGAAACGCCGGATCGTTCTCGTAATCGCCTTGCCACAACGCCGGGTCCAGTTCACGGGTGCGGATATCCACGAACACCTTCGGCACCGCGCCGCTGATCAAATCCCAGAACCCTGGAATCTTTTCCTGCGGGTAGACCACGGTCACGTCGAGGATGGCGTCCAGCTGCTCGCCCATCGCCGCCAGCACAAAGGCCACGCCCCCCGCCTTGGGTTTAAGCAGCCGGTTGAACGGTGAACCCTGCTGTTTGCGTTTGGCCTCGCTGAAGCGCGTGCCTTCCAGGTAATTGACCACCGTCACCGGCTGGCGCTTGAACAGCTCGCAGGCCTGTTGGGTGATCTTCAGATCCTGCCCGGCCAGCTCCGGGTGCCTGGCCAGGAAGGCCTTGGTGTAGCGCTTCATGAACGGGTAATCCAGCGCCCACCAGGCCAGGCCGAGGAAGGGCACCCAGATCAGCTCTTTTTTCAGGAAGAATTTGAAGAACGGCGTACGCCGGTTCAGCGCCTGGATCAGGGCCGGGATATCCACCCAGGACTGGTGGTTGCCGATGACCAGGTAAGAGGTATCACGCCGCAGGTACTCACCGCCGCGAATACCCCACTGGGTGGGAATGCACACCGCGAAGATCAGCTTATCGACCTCGGCCCAGGTCTCGGCGATCCACATCACCGCCGATGACGCGTAGTCGCGTGAGCGGCCCGGCGCCACCAGCTTGAGCAGGGCGAACACCATCAAGGGGCCGATCAGGATCAGCGTGTTGAGTAACAGCAGCAGTGTGACCAAACAGCCGGTGAGCAGGCGGCGCATAAGCAACTCTTGGAATTTTGTGGGCGGGCCATGATAAGCAAGGAGAGTCCAGAGGCCAAATCGCAAATTGCCGGACGAATGTTTCACAATGGGCCGGTTATGCTCGGTCATCCAACTAAGTGCTGTACGTGCGGTCTAGAATCCGTTCACTTCTTTCGAGGAAACCCTGCCGTGAAATTGCTCCTTGCCGCCTCCGCTCTAGTCTTCCCCGTGCTGGCCGCTTTGCCCGTGATGGCGGCCGAACCGACCCTCTACGGTCGCTACGAATACATTCAACTGCCGGAAATCGGCCAGACCTTCAAGGCCAAGATGGACACCGGCGCGCTGACCGCCTCGCTGTCGGCCCGCGATATCGAAACCTTCACCCGTGATGGCGACGATTGGGTGCGCTTCCGTCTGGGCGGCAAGGACGCCGACAGCAAAGTCTACGAACACAAGGTCTCGCGCATCAGCAAGATCAAGAGCCGCGCCGACGAAGATGAAGACAAGGACGAAGCCAGTGTGGCCAAGCGCCCGGTGATCGACCTGGAGATGTGCCTGGGTGACGTCAAGCGTACCGTCGAGGTCAACCTTACCGACCGCAGCAGCTTCAATTACCCGCTGCTGATCGGCGCCAAGGCCTTGCGTGAATTCGGTGCAGCGGTAAACCCGGCGCGTCGCTACACTGCCGACAAACCGAACTGCTGACGGGCTCCCATGCCGCACATCCTGATTGTCGAAGACGAAGCGGCGATTGCCGACACGCTGATTTTTGCCTTGCAAGGCGAGGGCTTCACCACCACCTGGCTGAGCCTGGGCCAGGCGGCGCTGGAGCATCAGCGCCAAACCCCGGCCGACCTGATCATCCTCGACATCGGCCTGCCCGACATCAGCGGGTTTGAAACCTGCAAGCAGCTGCGCCGGTTCAGCGAAGTGCCGGTGATGTTCCTCAGCGCCCGCGATGGCGAGATCGACCGGGTGGTGGGGCTGGAGATCGGCGCCGACGATTATGTGGTCAAACCCTTCAGCCCGCGTGAAGTGGCGGCCAGGGTGCGGGCGATTCTCAAGCGTGTCGGGCCGGGTGTGGCGCCTGCTGTCTTTCACGTGGACCTGGAGCGCATGCAGATCCACTATCGCGGTCAGCCGCTGAGCCTCACGCGTCATGAATTCCGCCTGCTGCAAAGCCTGCTGGAACAACCCGAACGTATCTTCAGCCGCGAGCAACTGCTGGACGCCGTGGGCGTACCCGCCGACGCCGGCTACGAGCGCAATATCGACAGCCATATCAAAAGCCTGCGCAGCAAACTGCGCAGCGTGGCCGTTGACGCCGAACCGATCCAGACCCATCGCGGCCTGGGTTACAGCTACAGCCCGAGCCAAAGCTGATGCGCCTGGGGCTGCGGATTTTCCTGGTGTACGCGTTGTTCATCGGCCTGACCGGCTACTTTGTGCTCAACACGGTGATGAAGGAAATCCGCCCCGGCGTACGCCAGTCCACCGAAGAAACCCTGGTGGACACCGCCAACCTGCTCGCCGAAATCCTGCGCAATGACGTGAAGAACGGCACCCTCGGCCAGAGCGACTGGCCGCAGTTGCTCAAGGCTTATGGCAACCGTCAGCCGGGGGCGGTGATTTGGGGCCTGCCCAAGAACCAGGTCAACCACCGCATCTATGTCACCGACACCCAGGGCACGGTATTGCTCGATTCCGCTGGTGAAGCGGTGGGCCAGGACTATTCCAAATGGAACGACGTGTACCTGACCCTGCGCGGCGAATATGGCGCGCGTTCCACCCGCGGCGAACCGGACGACCCGACCTCTTCGGTGATGCACGTGGGCGCGCCGATTCGCGACAACGGCCGGATTATCGGCGTGGTCACCGTGGCCAAGCCCAATAGCTCGTTGCAACCCTACGTCGACCGCACCGAGCGACGCCTGCTGTGGTACGGCGCCGGGCTGGTCATTCTGGGCCTGCTGCTGGGCGCCCTGTTGTCATGGTGGCTGAGCGTCGCCCTGAGACGCTTGACCGCCTATGCCGAGGCCGTCAGCGAAGGCCGTCGAGCGGAGTTGCCGCATTACCGGGGCGGCGAGCTCAAGCAACTGTCCACCGCTGTCGAGCACATGCGCACCCAGTTGGAGGGCAAAGCCTATGTCGAACACTACGTGCACACCCTGACCCACGAACTGAAAAGCCCGCTGGCGGCCATTCGCGGCGCGGCGGAGTTGTTGCAGGGCGACATGAGCCGCGAACAGCAGCAGCGTTTTGTCGGCAATATCGACAGCGAAAGCGCGCGCCTGCAGCAGTTGATCGAGCGGTTGCTGAACCTGGCGCAGGTGGAGCAACGCCAGGGGCTGGAAGAGCAGTCGAGCATCCCGTTGGCGGCCTTAGTGGAGGATGTGCTCAACGCCCAGTGTGCGCGGATCGAAGGCGCCGGTTTGCACGTCGAGCAGGCGATTGCCACCGATGTGAAGGTGTTTGGCGAACCCTTCCTGCTGCGCCAGGCCCTGGGCAACCTGCTGGACAACGCCCTGGATTTCACCCCGCCCGGCGGCGAGCTGCGGTTCAGTGCGCAGGTGCTGAGCAATGACGTTCGAGTAAGCCTGTTCAACCAGGCCGCGCCGATTCCGGACTACGCTTTGCCACGCCTGAGCGAGCGCTTCTATTCCCTGCCACGCCCGGCCAGCGGCCGCAAAAGTACCGGCCTGGGCCTTAACTTTGTCGAAGAAGTGGTGAAGCTGCACGGCGGTGCGCTGCACATCGGCAATGTGCCTGGCGGCGTGCAGGCGGTGCTGCATCTGCACACAATCTCCACAAAGCCCACATAAATCGCCCACACAGGCTGCCCAGACTCCCCTTATCAAAACAGGGAGAGCCCCATGAACCGCAGCCTGCTTTTCAAACTTGGCGCGATTGCGCTACTGATCCTGCTGTTGCTGATTCCATTGCTGATGATCAACGGCATCATCAGCGACCGCCAGAACATGCGCGACGGCGTATTGATGGACATCGCCCGCAGCTCAAGCTTCGCGCAACGCCTCACCGGGCCGGTGATGGTGGTGCCGTATCGCAAGACGGTGCGCGAGTGGAAGCTCAACGAAAAACTCAACAAGCGCTACGAAGAAACCCGTGAGGAACGCGGGCGTTTGTATTTCCTGCCGGAGCGTTTCGAACTCGACGGCCAGGTGCAGACCGAGCTGCGTGCACGGGGCATTTACCAGGCGCGGTTGTTCCATGCCGACAACCGCATCAGTGGGCGTTTCGAGTTGCCTGCGCAATTGGGCATCACGGAAAACTTCGCCGATTACCGGTTCGAACCGGCGTTTCTGGCGGTGGGCATCAGTGATATCCGGGGCATCGAAAATGCGCTGAAGCTGGAGCTGGGCGATCAGCGCCTGGCGTTCTCGCCGGGCTCTCAGGTGGATTGGCTGGGCGAGGGCGTGCATGTGCTGCTGCCGGAGCAGGACAGCCGGAAACCCGTCGCCGTGGATTTCGCCTTCGACCTGCGCCTGCAGGGCACCGAACAACTGCAAGTGGTGCCGGTGGGCAAGACCAGCCAGGTCTCGCTCGCTTCGAACTGGCCGCACCCGAGTTTTATCGGCAACTTCCTGCCGGCGCAACGGCAGGTGACCGACAAAGGCTTTACCGCCCAGTGGCAGACCTCGTTTTTCTCCACCAACCTCGAACAAGCCCTGCAAACCTGTCTGGACCGCCAAGGCTGTGAAGACTTCACCGACCGCAGCTTCGGTGTGAACTTCATTGACCCGGTGGACCAGTACCTCAAGAGCGACCGCGCGATCAAATACGCGCTGCTGTTCATCGCCCTGACCTTCGCCGGTTTCTTCCTGTTCGAGGTGCTCAAGAGCCTGGCGGTGCACCCGATTCAGTACGCGTTGGTGGGCGTTGCGCTGGCGTTCTTCTACCTGCTGTTGTTGTCGTTGTCCGAACACCTGGGCTTTGCCCTGGCGTACCTGATATCGGCCAGTGCCTGCGTGTTGTTGATCGGGTTTTACGTGTGCCATGTGCTGCGCAGCGTGGCCCACGGCCTGGGTTTTTCGGTGGGGTTGGCGGCGTTGTATGGCTTGCTGTACGGGCTGTTGAGTGCCGAGGATTACGCGTTGCTGATGGGCTCGTTGCTGCTGTTCGGCCTGCTGGGCACGGTGATGGTGCTGACGCGCAAACTGGATTGGTATGGGGTGGGCAAGCGCAAGGCGGTCGTGGAGGAGGGGCAATGATCGGGCTGCGCGAAGATCGGCAAATGCGGGCCAGGATGGTCGATATGCTCAATCATACCGTCGCCGCTTGCAGGCGCGAGCGTGCAGTGGCAAGCAAGCTTGCTTGCGCTGGGGGGGCGAAGCGCTCCCAAAAAGCCGGGGTCTGCTGCGCAGACAGCGGGAGCAAGCTCCCTCGCCACAGTAGGTCCGGTTTCACGGGAGCTGGCGGTGGGTTTTAGACGGGGGGCTGGGGTTGCTGCGTAGGCAGCGGGAGCAAGCTCCCTCGCCACGGTAGGTCCGGTTTCACGGGAGCTGGCGGTGGGTTTTAGACGGGGGGGCTGGGGTTGCTGCGCAGGCAGCGGGAGCAAGCTCCCTCGCCACAGTAGGTCCGGTTTCACGGGAGCTGGCGGTGGGTTTGGACGGGGGCCGGGGTCTGCTGCGCAGGCAGCGGGAGCAAGCTCCCTCGCCACGGTAGGTCCGGTTGCACGGGAGCTGGCGGTGGGTTTTAGATGGGGGGCTGGGTCTGCTGCATCGACGGCCGCTGGCTGACCTCGGCGTACCAGGCGGCAAGCTTGGGGTTATCGGCGCGCCATTGCAGGTCCGGGTGACGGAAGTCCAGATAACCCAGGGCACAGGCTACGCTGATGGCGGCGATGTCGAAGTGGCTGGCCAGTTCGGCGATGGCGTCTTGTTCCAGCTCCGCGAGGGCGCGACGCATCTTGTTGCGCTGCTCGTCCAGCCACTGGTCCCAGTGCTTCTCCACCGGGCGCATCGCGGTTTCGTAGCGCACCAGCACGGCGGCATCCATGATCCCGTCGGCCATCGAGGCCAGGGTCAGGCGGCGCCAGCGGGCCGAGCCGTCGCGGGGGATCAGCGGGTTGCCGACGTGCTGGTGGTCGAAGTAGTCGAGGATCACGCGGCTGTCATGCAGCACTGTGCCGTCGGCCAGGCGCAGGGCGGGGATCTTGCCCACCGGGTTGCCTTGCAACACATGTGCGTCCGGGTTGACGGGGGTGGGCATACAGGCGTGCAGGGCGACGCGGTCTTGCTGGTCGGTTTCGATCAGCAGCACGCGCACTTTGCGCACGAACGGCGAAGCGGGATTGTGGAATAACGTCAGGCTGGCTAGGGACATGCACATTCTCGAAGTAGTTTGGTGGTTAAAGGCTTTTTCTTGGCCTTCTCAGGATTTGGCCCAAGGCCCCCGTAGGGATGACTTCGTTAGAGTGAGGCGGCAACTCATAGTATTCATCAGGAGTTTTTACTATGTTGACGATTCAGAGCACTCTTCCAGCGCTGCCTCCCACTTTGATACCTCCGGTGCTCGTTCTTACGACGCGTGCTAAAGGCAGTTGGGAGGCGGAGCATGTCAAGACGCCCACTGAAAACGCGCAGGTTGCGCTTCAGACCGATCCGCGTAGCTACCCCAAATCTCACGACCAGTACGACTTGGCTTCGCTCAATGATGGCGGGCGGTGGCAAGCACTCCTCAAGAAGCAGCGGATTTCGAGTGCCGGGTTGAGTCCGACTGCGCTTAAGAAGACATCAGACTTCACTGATCGCCCACCTGTTGATCGTTCGCTTAATTCGAGCGCCGCGAAAGTGTCAACCCACTCCGCCTCCAAGTACGACACGGCGCAGGTGGGCCTGGTAGAACCGGCGAGCATGCATGAGCGAATCGCGCGCTATCAAGATAAAAAAATCCTGCCGGAATTCATTCATGGCTTTTTCACCAATGAAAATGACTCGAAATATCAGGCGTTTCTAAAACATCCCGAGCAGTTCCCTGCCACCCGTTTCAGCTCAGTCGGTTCGATGATGCTGATGCCCAATGTGAAGTACATCAAAGGCCATGCAGAGGCATTTGCTGAACCAGGCAAGGTGACACAGGAGACACGTGACACTTCCGGCTTTGCCCTGGTGGGCTATTGGGTGCCCCCTCAGACGTTTGAAGGGCGGGAGTCGTTCCGAAAACTGTTTGGCCCGCAGGAGCTGCCTGCAAAAGGCGTTGATCAGCGCGACACGGTTGCTGAGTACAACAAACGCACGGGCTCGCCTTTTATCGTGACGCCGCTGGATGTGCGCAAGGAACACCTGCCCATGTTCAAAGAGTTTCGAGAGATGAGCCTCAAGAATTTGCAGGATGTTTACGGGTTTGAGCCTGGAAAGGACAAGGTGCAAATGTATCTGCACTTTCCTATTTATGGTGACGCGACAGCTGGGTTGCATGTTCACGTTCGTGTCAATCAGGGGCTACCTGCTGGAGAGGCCGACGCCAACTCCATTCCCTTCGATAAATTGTTGAATGTGCTGGGAGATGAATCCATCCCTGCCGATGCGGTACATCGACATTTGCTGGACAGCTCTGCGAAAACGAGATCGGGTAAGCATATTTCCTTCAGCGCGGCCTGGGGCAAGGACCAGTTCGAGGGCTTGGGCGTTAAGTATGTCCCCAATCCTTGGAAGCGCCCCTGATAGGTTCATTTGCTGATCGCAGGCCTACCGTGATTCGGTAGCCTGCCCTGCAACCACTAGCGTCGCAATAATGCGAAACCTGCGATAAGTGCCGGTATTCCCAACCCCATCCAACTCAACGAATCCCACCACCCATCCCCCAGCAGCGCGGCAAATAACCCGGCGGCGCTGAGCAGGGCAATCCCCAGTGGAATGCCGAACACCTTCCAGAAACTCGACTGCCTGGGCTTCATGGCTTGCCCGCCTTGCGCCGCACAATCCATAGATAAATCCCGCTGATCAACACAATGATGGTCAGCACATCCAGCAGCGCCCAGAGGATTTTCATCGGCATGCCGCCGTAGTCGCCGAAGTGCAGCGGCTGGGACATGCCCATGGCGTCCATGTACCAGGGCCGTTCGGCGACGGCGGTCACGGCCAGGGTGCTGGCGTCGATCAATACGGGGGTGAGCAGGTGGGAGGTGAGGTGGGTAGTGCCCTTCATGAACACGGCGTAGTGATGCTCGCTGGAGAAGCGCGTGCCGGGGAAGGCGATAAAGTCCGGTTGCATGCCGGGCGCGGCGCGGGCGGCGATGCTCAGCAATTCGCTGGCGGGTGCGCGCTGGGTCAGCGGCGGTGCGTTTTTATAAGGTTCGATCATGGCGCCGAGGCTGTCCTGGCGCCAGGCGGCGATGATCAGGTCGGCGCAGGCGCTGATCACGCCGGTCACGCCCACCACCAGTGCCCAGGTCAGGGTGACCACGCCGATCAGGTTGTGCAGGTCGAGCCAGCGCAGGCGAGTGGATTTGTCCTGGCGCACGGTGGCGAACTTCAAGCGGCGCATGAACGGCAGGTACAGCACCGTGCCCGAGATAATTGCCAGCACAAACAGCAGGCCCATGAACGCGAGCAACAGCTTGCCCGGCAGCCCGGCGAACATGTCCACATGCAGGCGCAGCAGGAACAGGGTGAGCCCGCCATTGGCTGACGGCATCTGCACCGCTTCGCCGGTACGGGCATCGAGCATGAAGGTGTGGGACGCATTCGGCTCGGTGCCGGCCGTGGCGGCCATGATCGCGACCACACCGTTCTTGTCGTCCTCGTCCCAGGCCAGGTACTGCATGGCCTCGCCGGGGCGATGGGCCTGGGCCTTGGCCACCAGTTGCTCGAGATTGAGCTGCGGCGTGTCGGCCGGCATTTGCTTGAGCTCGGGTTCGTTGCCCAGCAGGTGGTCGATCTCGTGGTGAAACACCAGCGGCAGGCCGGTAAGGGCGAGCAGGAGCAGGAATACGGTGCAGATCAGGCTGGTCCAGGTGTGGATGAAGGACCAGCGGCGGATGGTTTTGCTTTTCATGTTCTAGCCTTCAGACACACCAAAGCCGCCCCTGTGGGACGGCCTGGTTGTTAACTCAGCCGATTACCACTGGTACGTGGCGCTGGCGACGACGCTGCGTTGGTCGCCGAAGTAGCAATAGGAACCGTCACAGGTGGAAATGTAGTCCTTGTTGAACAGGTTGGTCGCGTTCACTTTCACCGACGCGCCTTTAAGGCTGTTGTCCAGGCGGCCGAGGTCATAGTGCACGGCGCCGTCGAACACGGTATAGGCGTTGGCTTTGCCGGACCAGGTGTTGGCCTGGTCGCCATAGGTGTTGCCGGTGTAGCGGGCGCCAAAGCCGATGCCGAAACCGTCGAGCGCGCCGGTGTGCCAGGTGTAGTCGGTCCACAGCGAGGCTTGCTGGTTGGGCATCAGCTGCAGGCGGTTGCCTTTGAAATCGCCTTTTTGCACTTCGGATTTGGCCAGGGTATACGCCGCGATCACCTTGAGGTTTTCGGTGACGTCAGAGATGGCTTCCAGCTCCAGGCCCTTGACCTTTACTTCGCCGGTCTGGTCGGTGAGTGACACGCCGCCGGACTGGAAGCTGGTGACTAGCACGTTTTTCTGGGTGAGGTCATACACCGCCGCACTCAGCAGCGTGTTCGAGCCCGGTGGTTGGTACTTGATCCCCAGCTCCCACTGCTTGCCCTCGGTGGGTTTATACGACTCGGTGGGGGAGACGCTGGCGTTGCTCGCCGGTTGGAACGATTCGGCGTAGGAGATATACGGTACGAAGCCCGAGTCGAACACGTAACTCAGCGCCGCGTTGCCACTGAAGTTCTTGCTGCGATCGGTGTTGGTCGCATCGTTCTTGTTGAAGTACGTGGTGCCCTGGTGCACCCAGTCTTCGCGGCCGCCCAGGGTCAGGCGCCAGTTGTCCAGCGCCATCTGGTCCTGCACGTAGAGGCCGGTCTGGATGGTTTTCTGGTCGTAGTCATAGAACGCCGTGGAGCGCGCTGGCCGCACGACCGGCTGGGTATTGATCGGATTGAAGATGTTGATCGTTCCGGCGGGACCAAAAATCGACAGGTATGAGGTATCGGTGCGCTGGTGATCCAGGCCAAGCAGCAACGTGTGGCGGATATCGCCCGTGGCGAAATCCGCCTGGAAATTGTTATCCACCGCGAACTGGCCGATGTCCTCGTTCACGTTGGTCGACGAGCGGCTGATATTGCCGGCCGCGTCCGCTGGCGAGAAGGCGAATGAGCCCACTGTCAATTGCTGGAAAGCCAGTTCCGACTTGGTGTAGCGCAGGTTCTGCTTGAACTGCCAGGTGTCGTTGAAACGGTGTTCGAAGGCATAGCCTAGAGCGTAGTAAGTTCGGTCATAGAATTCGTAGTCAGGATCGCCCAGGTTTTTATGGTGGGAAATGTCACCCAATGGCGATTTGATTTTGGTGCCCTGGATCGGCAGGAACTGGCTGGTGGCACCGGTATCGTCACGGGTGAACTGCGATAGCAACGTCAGCTTGGTGTCGGTATCGATATTCCAAGTCAGGCTCGGCGCGATGTTGTAGCGCTTGTTGTCGATGTGATCGACCTGGGTACCGGCATCGCGTACTACGCCGCCAACGCTGTAAAGAAACTGGCCCTCATCATCGATCTTGCCAGTGCTTTCGAAATTGATCTGGCGGTGGTTGTCACTGCCGTATTGCACCTGGATAGCGTGGCTCGATTCCGCGCTGGGACGGCGGCTGACCATGTCCAGCAGGCCGCCCGGCGGGGTCTGGCCGTAGACCGAGGAGGCCGGGCCGCGCAGCAGGGCGAGGCGGTCAAGGTTCCAGGTTTCGGCTTTCGGGTTGGCGTATACGCCACGGGGCAGCGGCAACCCATCGAGGAACTGGGTGGGCTCGAAACCGCGTACACGCATCCAGTCATAGCGGGTGTCGCTGCCGTAGCTGGCGGACACGATGCCGGGCATGTATTTGACCGCGTCGTCGAGGTTCTGCACGTTGCGATCCTGCATTTGCTCGCGGGTGGCCACCGAGATCGAACGTGGCGCCTCGACCAGCGCGGTGTCGGTCTTGCTGCCGGCGGCGGTGCGCTTGGCCAGGTAGCCCTCCACCGGCCCCCAGGCACTCTCATAATTGCCCTGCCCGATAATGCTGGTTTCCGGCAACGCCACCACACCGTCCGGCGTTGCCACCAGGGTGAACGTCCCGGCGCTGCTCTGCTCCAGCTGCAACCCCGTCCCCCGCAACGCTTCACGCAATGCGCCCTGCGCATCGAACTGGCCCTTGACCGGTGCCGAGGTTTTGCCCGAGGCGAGTGACGGGTTGAGCGTGAGCGCGAGGCCGGCCTGGCTGGCGATCTGGTTCAAGGTGGAGGCCAGCGGTGCTGCCGGCAGGTTGTAGGCGCGCACGTTGGTGGCCTGTTCGGCGGCGATCAGCGCGGTGCTGACCAGCGGAGCGCCCAGGGCGATCGCCACGGCTAACAGGCTGGGGCGCAACAAAGTGTCTAGCGTGCGGGACATGGGCGGCTCCTGAATGGAAATATTTCTCAATTGCCTAGGTGCCGGACGAGAATCGAAAAGTGATAGGGCGGGGTGAAAATATTTTTTCTCGGGCGTCCCGCGGGGCCTCATCGCAGGCAAGCCCTTTCCCACAATTCAATGTGCTCACAGATCAAAATGGGGGAGCCGGCTGGCCTGCGAAAGCAATAGCTCAGGCACTTCAAAACCTAAGGTTTACCCTTGACCGTCACCCACCACGGCGTGTGCTGCTCGATCCGCACCGGCAGGGTCGGCAACAACGCATTGAGCGCCAGGGTGATGTCGTGCAGTGGGAAGCTGCCGGTGATGCGCAAGTCGGCTACGTTGTCATCCACACCCAAATGGCCGGTGCGGTAACGCCCGAGTTCAGCCACCACATCGCCCAGGCGGGCGTTGTCGACCACCAGCATGCCGCGGGTCCAGGCGTCGGTGGCCGGGGGCACGGCAAGCAGGGGGCCGAGGCCGTCGCTGCGCATCAGCACTTGCTGGCCTTGTTTGAACACCTGCTCCTGATGCAGCGCCTGGGGCTGGGCGGCCACGGCCGATTGCAGCACGCTCAGACGCGTCGCCTCGTCTTCGCGCCTGACGATAAACCGCGTGCCCAGCGCCCGCAGGCTGCCGTCGCGGGTTTGTACATAGAACGGGCGCGCATCGTTGTGGCCGGTTTCGACGAGGATTTCGCCTTCCTGCAACACGATCAAACGGCGTTTATCGTCGAAACGCACGTCGATGGCGCTATGGGTGTTGAGATTGATCCGGGTGCCGTCAGCCAGCTTGATCGTGCGCTGCTCGCCGGTGGCGGTGCGTTGATCGGCCAGCCAATAGTGGATGGGCACATACCGCTCACCGGCAAACAACGCCAGCCCGCACACCAGCACGATACTCGCCAGGCCACGGCCCAGTTTGCGCAGGCGCTGGCGAACGCTTTGGCGGGACTGCAACAACGCAGCCCGCGCGGGGCCGGACGCTGCGCTGAAACGTTGGTCGAGCATGCCCAGCTGGCGCCAGGCGCGGGCGTGTTCTTCATCGCTGGCCAGCCACTTGGCGAATTCTTCCTGCTCCACCGCGCTGCCGTCGCCGGAATCGAGGGACAGTTGCCAGGCAATCGCGGCGTCCAGCACGCGGGCCGAAACCGGTTTGGCGCTGATCACGGTCACGACGGTTCGCCATACAACGCGATGTAGCACTGGCGAATGCCCTGGGCCAGGTACTGGCGCACGCGCGGCACCGACACGCCCAGGCGCTGGGCGATTTCTGCATGGCCCAGGCCGTCGAGGCGGTTATAGAGGAAGGCGGCGCGGGCTTTGCTCGACAGCGTGCCGAGCAGGCGGTCGATGGCCTTGAGGTCTTCAAGGATCAGCTGCTGTTCTTCGGGCGAAGGGTGTTCGCTTTCCGGGACCAGCATCAATTCGGTGAGGTAGGCCTGTTCCAGTGCGGCGCGGCGGAAGTAGTCGAACAGCAAGCCCTTGGCGATCGCAACCAGAAAGGCGCGTGGCTCGCGAGGGGCGCGCAGTTCGTCACGGCCCAGCAGGCGCATGAAGGTGTCCTGGCTCAGGTCTTCGGCGCGGCTCGGGCAGGCGACGTTGCGCCGCAGCCAGGCCAACAGCCAGCCACGATGGTCGCGATACAACGCGCCAACAAGCTCACTGTGTGGGGTCTGGGCCGACGACAAGGCATCACCGAATAAAGTTTAAACTAACGAGAATTATTCGCGATTGTCGCAGAGGCGCCGGGTGCGCGCAATTGGCTTCCGTCGGGCGATTGTTCCCGTGTGCGCTAGAAAGAGGGCGCCTGTTTACGCCGCCGCCATTGGTTCAAGCGCTCTTGCAGCGCCTGGGGCGTGTCGATGTGTTGCTGGCGCGCGCGGCTGAACAAGATCAACATCAGCTCTGCCGTCGCCAGTGCATCGGCGCTGGCGTGATGGCGCTCGCCCACCTGCAACCTGAAATGGTTGATCCATTCATCCAGCCCGGCTTCACGAATGTTCGCCTCAGGGCACAGCAGCGGGGCGATATCGGCCACATCGAGAAACACATGGGCCAGGCGATAACCCAGGCTCTCCTTGAGCGCCCGGCCCAGCATGTGTTGATCGAACGGCGCATGGAAGGCCAGCAGCGGGCTGTCGCCAACGAACGCCATGAAATCCAGCAGCGCGTCCACCGGGTCGCTGCCGGCCGCGATGGCGCTGGGGCCGAGGCCGTGGATCAGCACGCTGGGGCTGGGTTTGGTGGCGGTGCGTTGCAGGGTGCGTTCGAACATCTGCGAGAAGTCCACCGCACCGTCCTCGATCACCACGGCGCCGATGGACAGCACCTGGTCGCGGTTGAGGTGCAGGCCGCTGGTTTCCAGGTCGACCACCACCCAGCGCTGGCTGCGCAACGAGCCGGTGCCCAGCGCTGCGGGCAGGCGCAGTTGGGCCAGGCGTTGCTGCTGCGCCGCGTCGAGCATGGGTTTTTTCGTGCGCAGCCAACTGAACAGGCTCACAGTTGATACCGCAAGGCCAGGCTGCTTTGCAGGCGCTGGGCCTGACGCAGGGATTCGCGCAGGATGCGCCGGTCGAGGTGGTTGAGGCTGTCGGGATCGACGCGGTTGGAATACGGCTGGTTTTCCCGCGTCTGTACCTGGTGCTGCTGCATGCGGGTTTGTTGAATGAAGTGATAGGCCTCTTCATACGCGGCGCCATCGAGCGGCTCGATCACGTCTTTAGCGACCAACTGGCGCAGCCGCTCCAGGGTGTTGTTGGCGTGGACGCCATGGGCCAGGGCCAGCAGGCGCGCACCGTCGACAAACGGCGTGAGGCCCTGCACCTTGAGATCAAGGGTGGCTTTTTCACCATGTTTGCGCGTCAGCACAAATTCGCGAAAGCGCCCTACGGGTGGGCGCTGGCGTAAGGCATTGTCGGCGAGCATGCGCTGGAACAGCCGGTTATCCGCCACCTGATCCAGAATGCCCTGACGCAGTTGCTCGCAACCCTGCTCGTCGCCCCACACCACCCGCAAGTCGAAATAGATACTTGAACCCAGCAGGTTCTCCGGCGTTGCTTCGCGAATGAACGCGGCAAAACGCCGGGCCCACTCGCCCCGTGACAGGCACAGCTCAGGGTTGCCGGCCATGATATTGCCCTTGCACAGGCTGAAGCCGCACAGCGCCAGGCTCTGGTTGATCTGCTGCGCCAGGGGCAACAGGCGTTCGCGAATGTCGGCGGCTTCAACGGCGTCTTTGGCTTCGAACAGAATGCCGTTGTCTTGATCGGTGTACAGCGTCTGTTCGCGACGGCCTTCGCTGCCAAAACACAGCCAACTGAAGGGCACGCCGGGGTCGCCTTTTTCCGCCAGGGTCAGCTCGATTACCCGGCACACGGTGTGATCGTTAAGCAACGTAATAATGTGGGTGATCTGGGTGGACGACGCGCCGTGGGCCAGCATGCGCTCGACCAGTTGGCCGATTTCGCCGCGGATCGCCACCAGTTGCTCGACCCGGGACGCGTTGCGGATGGTACGCGCCAGGTGCACCAGGTCGACGCGCTGCAGGGAAAACAGATCGCGCTCCGATACCACGCCACACAGGCGCTGGTCTTTCACCAGGCACACATGGGCGATGTGCCGCTCGGTCATGGCGATCGCCGCGTCGAACGCGGTGTGGTCCGGGCTCAAAAAGAAAGGCGCCTGGGTCATATGGCCGGCGATGCCTTGGCTGAAATCACTGGTACCGTCGGCCACCACCTGGCGCAGGTCGCGCAAGGTGAAGATGCCCAGCGGCGCCTTGTGTTCATCCACAATCACAATGCTGCCGACTTGCTGCTCGTGCATCAGCGTCACCGCTTCGCGCAGCGCGGTGTCCGGGCTGCACGTGACCGGGTGGCGCATGGCCAGTTCGCCGAGGTGGGTGTTCAACGAGTATTGGGTGCCGAGGGTTTCCACGGCTTTTTGCCGCACCTGCTGGTTGACCTGGTCGAGCAGGCTGCTGACTCCGCGCAGGGCGAAGTCACGAAACGGGCTGGACAGGGCGAACAGCTTGATGAACGCCATCTTGTTCAGTTGCAGGCAAAAGGTGTCTTCGGCGGCTTTGTGCTCGGTGCGAGTGGCGCGCTCACCGAGCAAGGCGGCGAGGGGGAAGCACTCGCCCGTGGTGATTTCGAAGGTGGTGTCCGTCGAGTCCGGGCGCTCGCCGACCACGCGGCCTTGCTTGACGATATAAAAATGCTCGACCGGCCCGCCCGACGGTTTGAGGATACTTTCGCCGGGGCCATAGAAGCGCAGTTGGCACTGCTCCACCAGAAACGCCAGGTGCGCGTTTTCCATCTGATTGAACGGCGGGAAGCGTTGCAGCAATTGCAGGGTGCCGTGGATGTTCTGCAACACGGCGGTTTTACCCGCCTGCGTGAAAGCATCAGCTTTACTCATAACAGTGACCGCAGTTTTTTTGTCGTTATCGTGCTGCATGGTCGACCCCTGCGCGGCGGGTGCCCATTGGACGTAAGTCTAGGTCGTTGAAACCTGCGCAAACTAGGGAAAAACCTTACGAGGCTATCGTCCAAAACCCATGGAACGCCCACTAGCCAAACTTTCCGACGAAGTGCACATTGAACGCCCTTCCAGCGATGTCTGACATCTGTGCTGGAGGATTGAAGAAAATTGCTGAGAAATGTATGTCCGACCACGATATTTTGAGTGATGCCGAGCGCGAGGCGCTGAGCGCCGTGATGCTGGAGCCTGATTTACCGCCCCAACGCGTATTGATCGTGGACGACGACAAAGATGCGCGTGAACTGCTGGCGGAAATCCTCGGGCTGGACGGCATTCGCTGCATGACCGCCAACAGTGGTGAAGCGGCATGGCATTTATTGACGTCGAGCAGCTCCATCGGTTTGTTGATCACCGACCTGCGCATGCGGCCCAGTAACGGCCTGGAGTTGATCCGCCAAGTGCGTGAGTCAACCCGTGCGGCGCTGCCGATCATCATCATGTCGGGGGACGCGGAGGCGCCGGATGTGATCGACGCAATGCATTTGAGCGTGGTGGATTTTTTGCTCAAGCCCATTGATAGCGCGAAGTTGTTGACGCTGGTCAAGCGGGAGTTGGGGATGACGTCCTGATTCCGGTGGTGAGAGTCGCCTCTTCGCAGGCAAGCCAGCGCGCGCACCTGACCGTATTCACGCCGCTAAACTGAAAAAGCCCTGATCTCTCGATCAGGGCTTTTTCATTTACAGGCCGTTTTTAGCCTTGAACTCCCGACGCCTGCGGTGCAACACCGGCTCGGTATAACCGTTAGGCTGTTTAGTCCCCTCAATCACCAACTCCACCGCCGCCTGGAACGCGATGTTGCTGTCGAAGTCCGGTGCCAGCGGGCGGTACAACGCATCCCCGGCGTTCTGACGGTCCACCACCGGCGCCATGCGCTTGAGGCTTTCCATCACCTGGGCTTCGTTGACGATGCCGTGGCGCAACCAGTTGGCGATGTGCTGGCTGGAGATGCGCAGGGTGGCGCGGTCTTCCATCAGGCCCACGTCGTTGATGTCCGGCACTTTGGAGCAGCCGACGCCCTGGTCGATCCAACGCACCACATAGCCGAGGATGCCCTGGGCGTTGTTGTCCAGTTCGTTGCGGATCTCTTCTTCGGACCAATCGGTGGTGCCGGCCAGAGGAATGGTGAGGATGTCGTCCACCGAGGCGCGTTCGCGCTTGGCCAGTTCGGCCTGGCGGGCGAATACATCAACCTTGTGATAGTGCAACGCGTGCAAGGCAGCTGCCGTTGGCGAGGGCACCCAAGCGGTGTTGGCGCCGGCCAAGGGGTGGGCGATTTTCTGCTCGAGCATCGCCGCCATCAGGTCGGGCATGGCCCACATGCCTTTGCCGATCTGCGCGCGACCTTGCAGGCCGGTGCTCAGGCCGATGTCGACGTTCCAGTTTTCATAGGCGCCGATCCACTTCTCGGATTTCATCGCGGCCTTGCGCACCATCGCGCCGGCTTCCATGGAGGTGTGGATTTCGTCGCCGGTACGGTCGAGGAAGCCGGTGTTGATAAACACCACACGCTCGCTGGCGGCCTTGATGCACGCCTTGAGGTTGACCGTGGTGCGGCGTTCCTCGTCCATGATCCCGACTTTCAGCGTGTTACGCGGCAGGTTCAGCACATCTTCGATGCGGCCGAACAGCTCGTTGGTAAACGCCGCTTCTTCCGGGCCATGCATCTTCGGTTTGACGATGTACACGGAGCCGGTGCGGCTGTTCTTGCGCGTGCTGTTGCCGTTGAGGCTGTGGATTGCGGCCAGGCTGGTGAGCAGGCCGTCGAGGATGCCTTCCGGCACTTCATTGCCGTCTTTATCGAGGATCGCGTCAATGGTCATCAAATGGCCAACGTTGCGCACAAACAGCAGCGAACGGCCGTGCAGGGTCACGTCGTTGCCGTCCGCGCCGGTGTAGACGCGGTCAGGGTTCATGGTGCGGGTAAAGGTCTTGCCGCCCTTGGCCACTTCTTCGGCCAGGTCGCCCTTCATCAGGCCGAGCCAGTTGCGGTAGATCACCACTTTGTCGTCGGCATCCACGGCGGCGACGGAGTCTTCGCAGTCCATGATGGTGGTGAGTGCGGCTTCCATCAGCACGTCTTTGACGCCGGCGGCGTCGGTCTGGCCGACCGGGGTGCTGGCGTCGATCTGGAGCTCGAAGTGCAGGCCGTTGTGCTTGAGCAGGATCGCAATCGGCTCGGCCGCGGGGCCCTGGAAACCGATCAACTGCGCATCGTCACGCAGGCCACTGTTGCTGCCGCCCTTGAGGCTGACGATCAGCGTGCCGTCGACGATCTTGTAGCCGGTGGCGTCAACGTGGCTGCCGGCGCTGAGCGGCGCGGCTTCGTCGAGGAACGCACGGGCGAAGGCAATGACTTTGTCGCCGCGCACCTTGTTGTAGCCCTTGCCCTTTTCAGCGCCGTTGGCTTCGCTGATGGCGTCGGTGCCGTACAGCGCGTCATACAGCGAGCCCCAGCGCGCATTGGAGGCGTTGAGGGCGAAGCGGGCGTTCATCACCGGCACCACCAACTGAGGGCCGGCCATGCGCGCGATTTCGTCGTCGACGTTTTGGGTCGAGGCCTGGAAGTCTGCCGCTTCTGGCAGCAGGTAGCCGATGTCTTGCAGGAAGGCTTTGTAGGCCACCGGGTCGTGGGCCTGGCCGGCATGGGTCTGGTGCCAGGTATCGATGCGCGCCTGGAAATCGTCGCGTTTGGCGAGCAGGGCTTTGTTCTTCGGGGCCAGGTCGTGGATGACCTTGTCGGCACCGGCCCAGAACTGGTCGGCAGTGATGCCGGTACCGGGAATGGCTTCGTTGTTCACGAAGTCGAACAGGACTTTGGCGACCTGCAGGCCACCGACTTGAACGTGTTCAGTCATTGCTTGCCTCACTCTGCGGAGCTTATGCGCTTTTTCAGATTTTCATTATGTAGTGCACGGTTGGGCATACTACATGATGACTTGCGGTTGTGAAAATTAGACTAAATACGTCGTTTAGCGACCCACTTTGGTCGTACGGTCACAGCGGAGAACCGGATGTTCTCAAAAAACTATTGGATTGTTCCAGATAAATATAAAAATGGTACACGATTTGTTGTCCGACTGATCGGCTGGCGCTGGCTTATGTGGGAGCGGGCTTGCTCGCCAATACGCTGTGTCAGCCAGCAGATTCGCGGGCTGACCCTGCGCTTTCGCGAGCAAGCCCGCTCCCGCAAGGTGTGTGCCTATAATCGATATCAACCAATCGAGGGGACTGTGCCATGGACCATCTTGTACTCACAATTATTGCCGCCGACAAACCCGGCCTGGTTGAACGCATCGCGCAGAACATCGCTGCCCACGATGGCAATTGGCTGGAAAGCCGCATGGCTCATATGGCCGGGCAGTTCGCCGGGATCTTGCGCGTGAGTGTTCCTGCCGAGCGTCGCCAGGCGCTGGTGGGGGCGCTGGAGGATTTATCCACACACGGCATTCGCGTGCTGGTGGGTGAGGGCAGTTCGGGGCAGGCTCCGGCCTCCAAACCGATTGTGATGACCCTGGTGGGCAACGATCGCTCCGGCATCGTGCGGGAGATCACCGCGTTGTTGAGCAAGCAGGGCGTCAACCTGGAGCGCTTGAGCACCGATGTGCGCCCGGCCCCGATGAGCGGCGATCCGCTGTTCAACGCCGAGGCCTTGTTGCAAGTGCCCTCAACCTTATCCCTGGAGACTTTGCAGGCATCTCTGGAAACCCTGGCGGACGACCTGATGGTGGAACTGCGCAACGATGAATAACCTCGGGTGAGGTTATGCATGGAAATCTTGCATGGGCCTGTGGATAACCTGTAGAGACCCGACGCCAGGCCACGCTGGCCGTGGCTCTTCGCCAATTGCGCAAAAAACGAGCAGTTTCAAGGGCTTGTGCACAAATGGCGGGGATCAGGTTGTGGATAACCTTGGGGTGAATCGCTGCAAGCCACTAATCCTGTGGCTTGCAGGCAGTTGTGCGTTTTTTGATCAGCGTTTGCGCATGGTCAGCCAGGCGTCCAGGCTGTAGATAACCAGGCCGGTCCAGATGAAGGCGAAGGTGATCAGCGTGCTTGGCGCCAGGTGTTCGCCGAACAGCAGCACGGCCTCCAACAGCACCAATGTTGGCGCGACGTACTGTAGAAAGCTCAATGCGGTGTAGGGCAAATGCCGCGCGGCGGCGTTGAAGCACACCAGCGGGATCAGCGTGACAGGCCCTGCGGCTACCAGCCACCAGGCCTGCGAGGTGCTCCAGAACTCCATTTGCGCACTGTGCGCCGTCGGGTTGAACAGCAACCACGCGATGGCAATCGGTACCAGCATCCAGGTTTCCACCACCAGCCCCGGCAGCGCTTTGACGGGCGCCTGCTTGCGGATCAGCCCATAGAAGCCAAACGTCAGCGCCAACACCAGCGACACCCACGGCAAGCTACCGACTTGCCACACCTGTTGCGCCACACCGACCGCCGCCAAACCCACGGCCACCCATTGCAGGCGACGCAGGCGTTCGCCCAGAAGCAGCATGCCCAGCAGTACGTTCACCAGCGGGTTGATGTAATAACCCAGGCTCGCTTCAAGCATGCGCCCCGTGTTGACCGACCACACATAGGTCAGCCAGTTGGCGGCGATCAGCGAACCACTGAGCGCCAGGATCGCCAGGCGCTTGGGGTTGTCACGCAGCTCGCGGAACCATCCCGGGTGTTTCCACACCATCAGCAGCAAACCGCCGAACAGCGCCGACCAGAGCACACGATGCACGATGATCTCGGCGGCGGGCACACTGGCAATGGCTTTGAAGTAGAGCGGGAACAGACCCCAGGTGACATAGGCGCTCAGACCCAGGATGTACCCCTTGCGGGGGGTGGCGGCTTGCATTGCAGAATCCTTGCTTAGGCAGCTAACAAAGCGCGATTGTAAGGATATTTGTCAGGCAATGGGATCTGCTTTGTTTTATGTGGGAGGCGGTCAGAAGAGTTTGAGCGGTTCTTCGTTCAGGGCCGAGAGCTGCTCACGCAACGCCAGCACCTGGTCGCCCCAATAGCGCTCGCTGCCAAACCACGGGAAGCTGTGGGGAAAGGCCGGGTCGTCCCAACGCCGCGCCAGCCAGGCGCTGTAGTGCATCAGGCGCAGGGCGCGCAAGGGTTCGATCAGGGCCAGTTCACGTGGGTCGAAATCGTGGAACTCCTGATAGCCGTCCATCAATTCCGACAGTTGGCCCAGGCATTCCTGGCGATCCCCGGCGAGCATCATCCACAGGTCCTGTACGGCCGGGCCCATGCGGCAGTCATCGAGGTCGACGATGTGGAACATCTCGTCGCGGCACATCATGTTGCCGGGGTGGCAATCGCCGTGCATGCGGATGTTTTTGTGCGGGGTGGCCTTGTAGACCTCTTCCACGCGCTTGAGCAGGTCGCGGGCAACGGACTCGTAGGCCGGCAGCAGGCTTTTGGGAATGAAATTGCCCTCCAGCAACGTGGTGAGGGAATCGTGACCGAAGTTCTTCACGCCCAGGGCTTCGCGGTGTTCGAACGGGCGGGTGGAACCCACGGCGTGCAAACGGCCGAGTAATTGCCCGAGGCGATAGAGCTGGTCGAGGTTACCCGGCTCCGGCGCTCGGCCGCCACGGCGTGGGAACAAAGTGAAGCGGAAACCCTGGTGCTCGAACAGGCTTTCGCCGTTGTGGATCAGCGGGGCGACCACCGGCACTTCGCATTCAGCCAGTTCGAAGGTGAAGCGGTGTTCTTCCAGGATCGCTTCGTTGGTCCAGCGCTGGGGCCGGTAGAACTTGGCGATCAGGGGTTCGGAATCGTCGATGCCCACCTGATACACGCGGTTTTCGTAGCTGTTGAGCGCCAGGATGCGGGCATCACTGAGGAAACCGATGCTTTCGACGGCGTCGAGCACCAGGTCAGGGGTGAGTGTTTCAAAAGGATGGGCCATGCGTGCTCCTGCGCGCAGCAGGTCGCCGCGTCCGGCCGGCTATGGTAACGCACACGGCGAGAGATAGGGGGCGGGTGTACGGGCGCCTTCGCGGGCAAGCCCTAATGCCGGTCAGTTAAGCGCTAAAGCAGAAAAACCTGCGACCTGTGGCGAGGGAGCTTGCTCCCGTTGGGGCGCGAAGCGGCCCCAAAAAGGGGACTGCTACGCTGTCCAGCGGGAGCAGGCTCCCTCGCCACAGGGACCGGTTCTGTCTTAACTGACTGGCATTAGGGCAAGCCCGCCCCCACAGGCTGAACGCTGAATACAGTCAGGTATGGGAGCGGGCTTGCCCGCGAAGAGGTCTATCAGGCGCCGACAACTCCACCGTCATCGCGCCGAATCGCCATCACCGACGAGCGCGGCTTGCCATTGGGCAGATGCTCCGGCCAGGTCGAACCCCCGGTTTCCCCCGGATGTTGAATACCCACAAACAGGGTTTTCTGATCCGGCGAAAAGCTGATCCCGGTCACTTCGCAGGCCACCGGTCCTACCATGAACCGGCGAATTTCTCCGGTGGCGGGGTCAGCGCAGAGCATCTGGTTATTGCCCATGCCGGCGAAGTCGCCCGCGTTGCTGTAGTCGCCGTCGGTGAGAATCCACAGGCGGCCGGCCTTGTCGAACCCCAGGCCGTCCGGGCTGTTGAACATATTTTGCGGGTTGATGTTGGACGAACCGCCCTTCGCCGAGCCCGCGTGTACGCCGGGGTTGCCGGCGACCACGAACAGGTCCCAGGTGAAGTCCGTGGCGCCGTGGTTATCGGCGTCGGCCTTCCAGCGCAGGATCTGGCCATAGACGTTCTTCTCACGCGGGTTGGGCCCGCCCACCGGCTGGCCGTCTTCGCCGCGCTTGGCGTTGTTGGTGAGGGTGCAGTAGACCTGGCCGTCGGTGGGGCTGACCACGATCCATTCCGGGCGGTCCATGCGCGTGGCTTTCACCACACTGGCGGCCAGGCGTGCATGAATCAGCACTTCGGCCTGGTTGGCAAAGCCGCTTTTGGCATCGATGCCGTTTTTGCCATGGGTGAGCTCGACCCATTGGCCTTTGCCCTTGGGATGGTCGGCATCGCCATCGCCCGCGTCGAAGATCGCCACGTACAACGTGCCGTGATCGAGCAGATCCTTGTTGGCTTTCGGGTTGTTGTGGTTGATCTGATCGCGGCTGACGAACTTGTAGATGAACTCGCCGCGCTCGTCATCGCCCATGTACACCACGGCGCGCCCGTCGCGGGTTTCGGCCAGGGCGGCGTTTTCGTGCTTGAAGCGGCCCAGGGCGGTGCGTTTGACCGGGGTGGATTGCGGGTCGAACGGGTCGATTTCCACCACCCAGCCGTGACGGTTGAGTTCGTTGGGGTTCTTGGCCATGTCGAAGCGCGGGTCGTGGGTGTGCCAGTGGATGTCTTTGCTGGCGGCGATGACGCCATAGCGCTTTTGCCCGGCGTCGAAGGTTTGCTGGGGGTTGCTGCTGCCGAAGCAGTCGGTGAAGTTCTCCTCGCAGGTGAGGTAAGTGCCCCACGGGGTTTTGCCGTTGGCGCAGTTCTGGAAAGTGCCCAAGGCTTTCTCGCCGGTGTTGTCGGCGCTGGTTTTCAGCCAGTCGTGGCCGGCGGCGGGGCCGCTCAGGCGGATCGGCGTGTTGCCGTGAATGCGTCGGTTGTAGCGCGAGTCCTCAACGAACTGCCAGGTATCGCCCTTGCGCTGTATTTCGATCACCGACACGCCTTCGCTGGCCAGGGCCTTGCGCACCTCTTCGGCCGATTGCGGCGCGCCGCCGTGGGCGTAGAGGTAGCGGTAGTTGGTGTATTCGTTGTTGATCGCCATCAAGGCACGGTTGTCGTCGCCTGGGAAGGGAAACAGGCTCATGCCGTCATTGTTGTCGCCGAACTGCTGTTCCTGAGCCTCGGCGGTGCCGTTGCCGGAGGGGTCGAAGGCCGGTGCGTGCCTGCTCAAGGGCTGGCCCCAGCTGATCAGCACCGAGGCGCTGTAACCGGGCGGCAGGGTGATGGTGTCGCTGGTGGCGGCGGCGATGCCGGCAAAGCCCAGCAACGGGCTGGCGGAAGCGGCGTTCACGGCCAGGGCGCTGCGGCTGAGCAGGTTGCCGCCCAGGAACATCGCGGCGCCGCACAGGGCGCCGGCACCGATGAAGCGGCGACGGGTGAGGCCGACCATGTGTTCAAGGTCAGTGGCTTGGTTTTCTTCTAATAGGCTCATGTCAGGCTCCCTACGGTTTTTGCAGACAC
Source organism: Pseudomonas sp. (assembly GCF_030147005.1). GTDB lineage: Bacteria > Pseudomonadota > Gammaproteobacteria > Pseudomonadales > Pseudomonadaceae > Aquipseudomonas. The sequence continues at coordinate 84,119 of NZ_JASLAW010000095.1, read as the reverse complement.
CTTAAGGAGCGCGCATGACGAGATTGTTGCAGTTTGATGGCGCGTGCCGGCTACACCGGGGTGCCCAGCAGTACATTGCCAGGGGCGAATTGAGCCTGGATCGGCTGGCCTTGCGCGGCATTGAGTGCGGTGAGCGCGGCGGGCTGCGCCAGGGCACACAGCACCTGGCCGTTTGCCAGGCCGATGCGCACTTCGCTGGGGCCGTCCTCAGCGTCGAGAATGGTCTCGATCACACCGCTCATGCAATTGTGTCCAAGTGTTGCGGCTTGCCCGATTGCCAACAATTCCAGCCAGCCGGCCTTGATCAGGGCAACCACTTCCACGCCGGGCTCAAGCTCGAGCCGTTGCGTGCTGTCGTGTGTGATCTGTGCATCAAGGTGCAGGCCGCCAGCCAGTTCCAGGCGGACCCGGTCATTACGCCCATGGCGCTCGATGGCGCTGACCTGGCCGTGCAGTTGATTGCGCGCACTGGTGCGCAACATCAGGCGGCCCAGCAGGTTGAAGTCGCGGGCCGCTTCGTCTGTGGCGAGTACTTCGGCTTGCAGCGCTTGCAGACGTTGATACAGGCGCAACACCCGTTCACCTTCGGCCGTCAGCGTGGCGCCGCCACCGCCTTTGCCGCCGACGCTGCGCGCAACCAGCGGCTTTTGCGCCAGGTTGTTCAGTTCATCGATGGCGTCCCAGGCGGCCTTGTAGCTCAAGCCGGCACTTTTGGCGGCACGGGTGATGGAACCCTGCTCGGCGATATGCCCCAGCAGGGCAATGCGCTGGGGGCGGCGGATGATGTGCTGGCTGAGCGGCGAGGGCAGAGGCATGTGGATACGCTTGGCTGTAGTGAGCCGACGTTGCCGCCCAGCGGCACGGGAGTCAAGTCACGCGCCAGGTTTTGGCGTGCGGGCCAGGCAATACACATCGACCTGGCGCGCACCGGCTTTCATCAGTAGCCGCGCCAGGCTGTGGGCGGTGGCGCCAGTGGTCAGCACGTCGTCCACCAGCGCCAGGTGACGACCGTGCACGCAGGCGCCGGGTGCCAGGGCGAACGCATCTCGCAGGTTGCGTTTGCGCGTCTTGGCGTCGAGGTCTTGTTGGGCAATGGTTTCATGGGGACGTAACAACAGATGTTCATCGTAGGGGATGTTCAGGTCGGTGCTGAGCCAGCGCGCCAGCATCACGGCCTGGTTATAGCCACGCTGGCGCAGACGTTTGGGTGGCATCGGCACCGGCAACAGGCAATCGGGGCGGGTAAGTTCGGCGTTCTCAAACCGATGTTGCAGAAATCGCCCGAGCAAGCGTCCCAGCAGGTGCCCCAACGGCCAACGCGCCTGATGCTTGAACCGGCTGATCAGGCTGTCGACCGGAAAACTGTAGGTCCAGGGCGCGATCACGTGTTTATAGGCGGGCGGTTGTTTCTGGCATTGGCCGCAGACCAGCCCGTCCAACGGTAACGGCAGCGCGCAGACTTCACATTGCTCCCTCAGCCAGGGCAGCTCGGTTTCGCAGGCGTTGCATACACAATCGGCGCTTTCAGCGCGTTCATCGCAGATCAAGCAGGTTTGTACGCTTTTTAACCAGATGTAAACCTGGTGTTTGTAGGTTGGTTGACAGTGCATGAATCTTCCTTAAATATGCCGAGCATCCGTGTCGTGCCTGTGGGTATTGCCCTTCCCGCAGCGTTAGCCAAAGCATAATCAAGGAATCGCCCATGAGCGCCAGCACCTCTGCCACCCTGCGTCACGATTGGTCTTTGGCCGAAGTCAAAGCCCTGTTCGTGCAACCGTTCAATGACCTGTTGTTCCAGGCGCAGACCGTGCACCGCGCGCATTTCGACGCCAACCGCGTGCAGGTATCCACCCTGCTGTCGATCAAAACCGGCGCCTGCCCGGAAGATTGCAAATATTGTCCGCAGTCGGGCCACTACAACACCGGCCTGGAAAAAGAAAAACTGATGGAAGTGCAGAAGGTCCTCGACGAGGCCGCCCGCGCCAAGGCCATCGGCTCGACGCGTTTCTGCATGGGCGCCGCCTGGAAACACCCCTCGGCCAAAGACATGCCCTACGTGTTACAGATGGTCAAAGGCGTGAAGGCCATGGGCCTGGAAACCTGCATGACCCTCGGCCGTCTCGATCAGGACCAGACCGAAGCCCTGGCCCAGGCCGGCCTCGACTACTACAACCACAACCTCGATACCTCGCCGGAATTCTACGGTTCGATCATCACCACGCGCACCTACGCCGAACGCCTGCAAACCCTGGCATACGTGCGTGACTCGGGGATGAAGATCTGCTCCGGCGGCATTCTCGGCATGGGCGAGTCCCTCGATGACCGCGCCAACCTGCTGATCCAACTGGCCAACCTGCCGGAGCATCCGGAGTCGGTGCCGATCAACATGTTGGTCAAGGTGGCCGGTACGCCGTTGGAGAACGCCGAGGACATCGACCCGTTCGACTTCATCCGCATGCTGGCGGTGGCGCGCATCCTGATGCCGCAATCCCACGTGCGCCTGTCGGCCGGCCGTGAGGCGATGAACGAGCAGATGCAGGCCCTGGCGTTTTTTGCCGGCGCCAACTCCATCTTCTACGGCGACAAGCTGCTGACCACCGCCAACCCGCAAGCGGACAAGGACATGCAACTGTTCTCGCGCCTGGGGATTCTGCCGGAGGCGCGTGAAGAGCACGCCGATGAAGTGCACCAGGCGGCGATCGAGCAGGCGTTGGTGGAACAGAAGAGCACCGAGCAGTTCTACAACGCCGCCGCCGTTTGATTGAAATGCAATCCAAATGTGGGAGCTGGCTTGCCTGCGATAGCGGTTTGTCTGGCACATCAATGTTGAATGGGGCGCCGTCATTGCAGGCACGCCAGCTCCCACAGTTTTGACCGAGTTGAACCTGTTAAATCGAGGCTTGCATGTCTTTCGATCTCACCGCGCGCCTCGCTGCCCGCCGTGCCGAACACCTTTACCGTCAACGCCCCTTGCTGCAGAGCCCCCAGGGCCCCGAAGTGGTGGTGGACGGCAAGCCGCTGCTCGCCTTCTGCAATAACGACTACCTGGGCCTGGCCAACCACCCGCAGGTGATCGAGGCCTGGCGCGCCGGTGCGTCCCGCTGGGGCGTGGGCGGCGGCGCTTCGCATTTGGTGGTGGGCCACGCCACACCGCACCATGAACTGGAAGAAGCCCTGGCCGACCTGACCGGGCGCCCGCGTGCGTTGCTGTTTACCACCGGCTACATGGCCAACCTCGGCGCGGTCACCGCGTTGGTGGGGCAGGGCGATACGGTACTGGAAGATCGTCTCAACCATGCTTCGTTGCTCGATGCCGGGTTGTTGTCCGGGGCACGTTTCAACCGTTACCTGCATAACGACGCCGACAGCCTGGCCAAGCGCCTGGAGAAAGCCACCGGGAACACGCTGGTGGTGACCGATGGCGTATTCAGCATGGACGGCGACCTCGCCGATTTGCCGGCGCTGGCCCGTGAAACCAGGGCCAAAGGTGCCTGGTTGATGGTGGATGACGCGCACGGCTTTGGCCCGCTGGGGGCCAACGGCGCGGGGATCGTCGAACATTTCGGCTTGAGCCGGGAGGATGTGCCGGTACTGGTCGGCACCCTGGGTAAAGCGTTCGGCACCGCCGGGGCCTTTGTGGCGGGCAGTGAAGAACTGATCGAAAGCCTGATCCAGTTCGCCCGGCCGTACATCTACACCACCAGCCAGCCACCCGCGCTGGCCTGCGCCACCCTGAAAAGCCTGGAGCTGCTGCGCACCGAGCATTGGCGCCGCGAGCACCTCAACGGTTTGATCCGCCAGTTTCGCCAGGGCGCCGAGCAGATCGGCCTGGCGCTGATGGACAGTTTCACGCCGATTCAGCCGATCCTGATTGGCGACAGCGCGCGAGCCCTGCGCCTGTCGCAGATGCTGCGCGAGCGCGGGTTGATGGTGACCGCGATCCGCCCGCCGACCGTGCCCGCCGGCAGCGCCCGTTTGCGCGTGACGTTAACGGCGGCCCACAGCGCGGCCCAGGTACAGCTATTGTTAACTGCGTTGGAGGCGTGTTTCCGGTTGTTAAACGCCACGGAGCCCGAGCATGCGTGATCGACTGGTGTTGCTGCCCGGCTGGGGCCTGGGTGTATCGCCGCTGGAGCCGCTGGCTGCGGCGTTGCACGGCTTGAATGAACACCTGCGGGTGCAGATCGAACCCTTGCCGGCACTGGATTCCAGCGACTTGACCGAATGGCTCGACGAACTGGATGCCACGCTGCCGGACAATGTCTGGCTCGGTGGCTGGTCCCTGGGCGGCATGCTCGCTTCAGAGCTGGCGGCACGACGCGCTGAGCGTTGCTGCGGCTTGCTCACCCTGGCGAGCAACCCGAGCTTTGTCGCCCATGACGGTTGGCCGCATGCCATGCCCGCCGAAACGTTCGACGCGTTCCTCGCCGGTTGCCACGCCGACTCCCAGGTCACCCTCAAGCGCTTTGGCCTGTTGTGCGCCAAGGGCGCGGCCGACCCGCGCGGGCTGTCGCGCCTGTTGGTCAGCGGGGCGCCGAACACTTCACCCAGCGTGTTGATGCCCGGCCTGGAATTGCTCGCCCAATTGGACACCCGCGCCGCCTTGCAGGCTTTTCGCGGGCCGCAACTGCACCTGTTTGCCGGTCAGGATGGGCTGGTGCCCGCCGAAGCCGCCAGCGACCTGCTGGCGCTGCTGCCCGATGTGGAAATCGGCCTGATTGAACAGGCCGGTCACGCTTTTCTTCTGGAGGACCCCCACGGCGTAGCGGGGGCTATCCAGGCTTTTTTGCATGAGTGCGTCGATGACTGATCTATCCCACCCTCATCTGCCGGGCGCCTTGCCGGACAAGCGCCAGGTGGCGGCTTCGTTCTCCCGGGCCGCGGCCAGTTACGACAGCGTGGCCGAGTTGCAGCGGACGGTAGGGCATGCACTGCTTGCTCGGCTACCAACGGGCCTTTCGCCACAGCGCTGGCTCGACCTGGGCTGTGGCACGGGCTATTTCAGCCGTGCATTGGATGAACGGCTACCTGCCAGCCACGGCACGGCGCTGGATATCGCCGAAGGCATGCTCAACCATGCGCGGCCTTTAGGTGGCGCGCGGCACTTCATTGCAGGCGACGCAGAACGCCTGCCGCTCAAAGCTGACAGCTTCGAGCTGGTTTTTTCCAGCCTGGCGGTGCAGTGGTGTGCAAACTTCGAAGCCGTTCTCAGTGAGGCCTTTCGCGTGCTGCAACCGGGCGGCGTGCTCGCCTTTGCCAGCCTGTGCGTGGGCACGTTGGATGAGTTGCGCGAAAGCTGGCGCGCGGCGGATGGCTGGGTTCACGTCAACCGTTTCCGCACCTTCGAGGCTTATCAACAGCTGTGCGCAGCCAGCGGTTTTCGGGTGGCGGGCCTGGAACGGCGCGCCCATGTGCTGCATTACCCGGACGTGCGCAGCCTGACCCACGAATTGAAAGCCTTGGGCGCGCATAACCTCAACCCGGGCCGCCCCGGCGGCTTGACGGGCCGCGCGCGGATTGTGGCGCTGGTGCAGGCTTACGAGCAGTTTCGTCAGGCCCACGGCCTGCCCGCCACTTACCAGGTGGTGTACGCCGTGCTGGAGAAACCACTATGAGCGCTGCTTATTTCATCACCGGCACCGACACCGATGTGGGCAAGACCACCATCGCTGCCGGCCTGCTGCATGCCGCGCGCCAAGCCGGCAAAAGCACGGCGGCGGGGAAGCCCGTCGCCTCCGGCTGCCAGATGACGCCCCAGGGGTTGCGCAATGCCGATGCCTTGGCGCTGCTCGCCGAATGTTCATTGCCGTTGACCTATGCCGAGGTCAACCCGGTGGCGTTCGAACCGGCGATTGCGCCGCATCTGGCCGCCCGTGAGGCGGATGTCGCGCTGACGGTGCAATCGCTGCTCAACCCGATGCAGCGGATTCTGGCGCATAACGCGGACTTCACTTTGATCGAAGGCGCGGGCGGCTGGCGCGTGCCCTTGGCCGACCAAGCCAACCTGTCGGACCTGGCCATTGCGCTCAAGCTACCGGTGATTCTGGTGGTGGGGGTGCGTCTGGGGTGTATCAGCCATGCGTTGCTCACCGCCGAAGCGATCGCACGAGACGGTTTACCGTTGGCCGGCTGGGTGGCCAATATCATTGATCCGAAGACCTCTCGTCTGGAAGAAAACCTCGCCACACTGGCCGAGCGTTTGCCGGCGCCTTGCCTTGGCCGTGTACCGAAACTCAAGCATGCCGGGGCAACAGCGGTGGCCGAGTACCTGGAAATTGACTTGCTTGACTGATTTTGACTATCGACAAGGCAATGTGCCATTAGTGTTTTTAACGGGCCTTTCGACAGGATGTCTGTTTCAATCCACGTTCATGATTCTCTAAAGGCAGGTTTGCGCCATGGAAATCTCTGGAAGCAGTGCGTTTTATTCGGGCCTGAGCACTGTTCAAGCCGGGCAGAGCCGTGTCGACCAGGCCGCCGGCAAGATTGCCAGTGCTGCGACGACCCAGCCATCGGCCGCGCAAAGCGACCGCTTGCAGGCCAGCGATCGCGCCCAGGCGTCCAACTCGGCGAGCAATATGGTCGAAATGGCCCAAGGCAAGTTTCAAGTGGAGCTGGGGGTGAAAGTCGCCAAGGCTTCGAACGAAATGCTCGGTACGTTGATCGATACCTACGCCTGACCTTCTCTCCAGGCATACCGGCTTCTCTGTGGGAGCCGACTTGCCTGCGACAGCTTTACCTCTGAGCCATTGAGGTGCCTGCATCGCGGGCAAGCCCGGCTCCCGCCTCTGTTCTGTGCCCTGCGTTGAACCTCTTATCGCTTTGAATCCCGTGGCATCGCGCCGCAGGCCTTGCCGTGCCTGCCATTGACCCACATCAAGACAGACGGCATCTGGCTGACGCTTGACAACCCCAGGTCGTAAACGTATGTTTCAAACACCTGTTTGACCGCCCCGACCCATCCACGCGGTTGTTCATCCCAGATACATCAGCAGAGGTTTATCGCTATGCCTGACTACAAGGCCCCCTTGCGTGATATTCGCTTCGTTCGTGACGAACTGCTCGGTTATGAAGCGCACTATCAGAGCCTGCCGGCTTGCCAGGACGCTACGCCGGACATGGTTGACGCCATTCTCGAAGAAGGCGCCAAGTTCTGTGAGCAAGTGCTGGCACCGCTGAACCGCGTGGGTGACATCGAAGGGTGTACCTGGAGCGAGTCAGGCGTTAAAACCCCTGCCGGTTTCAAAGAAGCCTACAAACAGTTCGTCGAAGGCGGCTGGCCAAGCCTGGCCCATGACGTGGAGCACGGTGGCCAAGGCCTGCCGGAATCCCTGGGCCTTGCCGTAAGTGAAATGGTCGGCGAAGCCAACTGGTCTTGGGGCATGTACCCAGGGCTGTCCCACGGTGCGATGAACACCATTTCCGAGCATGGCACGCCGGAGCAGCAAGAGGCCTACCTGACCAAACTGGTCTCGGGCGAGTGGACCGGCACCATGTGCCTGACCGAGCCGCACTGCGGCACCGATCTGGGCATGCTGCGCACCAAGGCCGAACCTCAGGCTGACGGTACTTACAAAGTCTCCGGCACCAAAATCTTCATCTCGGCCGGTGAGCACGACATGGCCGATAACATCGTCCACATCGTACTGGCGCGCCTGCCGGACGCACCGGCCGGCACCAAAGGCATTTCGCTGTTTATCGTGCCCAAGTTCCTGCCGAACGCCGATGGCTCGGTGGGCGAGCGCAATGCGGTGACCTGTGGCTCCCTGGAACACAAGATGGGCATCCACGGCAACGCCACGTGCGTGATGAACTTCGACGCGGCCACCGGTTACCTGATCGGCCCGGCGAACAAAGGCCTGAACTGCATGTTCACCTTTATGAACACCGCTCGCCTGGGTACCGCGCTGCAAGGCCTGGCCCACGCCGAGATCGGTTTCCAGGGTGGCTTGAAATACGCTCGCGACCGCCTGCAGATGCGCTCGCTGACCGGCCCGAAAGCGCCGGAAAAAGCCGCCGACCCGATCATCGTGCACCCCGACGTGCGCCGCATGCTGCTGACCATGAAGGCCTTCGCCGAAGGCAACCGTGCGATGGTGTACTTCACCGCCAAGCAAGTGGACATCGTCAAATACGGCACCGACGACGAAGCCAAGAAACAGGCTGATGGCCTGCTGGCCTTCATGACCCCGATCGCCAAAGCGTTCATGACCGAAGTCGGTTTCGAGTCCGCCAACCACGGCGTGCAGATCTACGGCGGCCACGGTTTCATCGCTGAGTGGGGCATGGAGCAGAACGTTCGGGACAGCCGTATTTCGATGCTGTACGAAGGCACCACCGGTATCCAGGCGCTGGACCTGCTCGGCCGTAAAGTGCTGATGACCCAGGGCGAAGCGCTCAAGGGCTTCACCAAGATCGTCCACAAGTTCTGCCAGGCCAACGAAGGCAACGACGCGGTCAAAGAGTTCGTTGCACCGCTGGCGGCGCTGAACAAAGAGTGGGGCGAGTTGACCATGAAGGTCGGCATGGCCGCGATGAAAGACCGTGAAGAAGTCGGTGCCGCCTCGGTGGATTACCTGATGTACTCCGGTTACGCGTGCCTGGCTTACTTCTGGGCCGACATGGCACGCCTGGCCGCCGAAAAACTGGCTGCCGGCACCACCGAGGAGGCGTTCTACACCGCCAAGCTGCAGACCGCGCGCTTCTACTTCCAGCGTATCCTGCCGCGTACCCGCACCCACGTGGCAACCATGCTGTCGGGCGCCGCCAACCTGATGGACATGAAAGAAGAGGACTTCGGCCTGGCTTACTAAGCCGTACCGGGTCTTTATTCAAACCGCCGCCTCCCTCGGGACGCGGCGGTTTTTTTGCGTTTAAAAAACCATGGCCCTGCGCTCAGGGATTGCTGATGGCTGCCGTTACAGTGATGGCAATTTGATACGCGCCAGGCTGGTTGTGTTTAACTGGTGGCGCAACGGCACTGTGCCACTACTTTTTTTGCGGGTCGGAGTTTTACCCTTGTTACGCGTGTCCGCTGTCCGCTTCAGTCATTTTGTGCCCTCGTTGCTGCTGTTGCTGGCCGGGCTCTCGGCTGCATATCTCAAGGACCTTAACGTCTTCTTCACCTCGCTGTTCAACGTGCTGCCGACCTTGGTGCTGTTGCTCGGCGGGGCGTACTGCGCGGTGTATCGGCGCCAGCGTGAATTGTTCCTGATGATCACGGTGTACGTCGCGTATTTCCTGCTGGACACCCAGACTGACTTCTACCGCGACAATGGCCGCGTGCGCGAAGACGCCGCCGTGGTGTTCCACCTGTGCTGCCTGCTGCTGCCCTTGCTGTTCAGCATCTATGCGCTGTGGCAGGAAAAGACCCACCTGTTCCGTGACTTCGTCGCACGCGGCGCGGTGTTACTGGCCATCGGCAGCGTGGCGCTGGCGCTGGAGCAGAGTTATCCCCAGGGCGTTTTGAACTGGCTGGCCGAGATTCGCTGGCCGGTGCTGCATGGCGCCTGGATGAGCCTGATCCAACTCTCATACCCGATGTTTCTGATCGGCTTCCTCACCCTGGCCGCCCAGTACTGGTATCAGCCGCGCCCGCTGCATGCCGCGCAACTGGTGGGGTTGCTGGGGATGTTCTGGATGCTGCCGCAAACCTTCATTCTGCCGTTCACCCTCAACATCATGTGCAGCCAGGTCATGCTGATGATCGCTGCCGGTGTGGCGCACGAGGCTTATCAGATGGCGTTTCGCGATGAGCTGACCGGCTTGCCGGGGCGCCGCGCCCTTAACGAGCGCATGCAGCGGCTGGGGCGCAACTACGTGTTGGCGATGGGGGACGTGGATCACTTCAAACGTTTCAACGACACCCATGGCCATGACGTGGGGGACCAGGTGCTGCGCCTGGTGGCGAGCAAATTGTCCAAGGTCAACGGCGGCGGGCGCGCCTATCGTTACGGCGGCGAAGAGTTTGCCGTGGTATTCGCCGGCAAGACCCTGGATGAATGCATGCCGCACCTGGAGGAGATCCGCGAGCTCATCGCCAACTACGCGATCAAATTGCGCAACCCCGACCGCCCCCATGACGACCAGCAAGGTCGCCAGCGTCGGGCCGCCAGCGGTGCTACCAGTGTGTCGGTAACCGTCAGCATCGGCGTGGCCGAGCGCCAGGCCGAGCAGCGTAGCCCCGAAGAGGTGCTTAAGTCCGCCGACCAGGCGCTTTACGCGGCCAAGGGCGCCGGGCGCAACTGCGTGATCGCGGCCGGGCAGACCCGTCGCGGTGCCGTGCGCATGGAGAGTGCTGCCGGTTGAGTAATGGTGCTGTATTCAGCAGCCCTACAGTGATTGTCCGCAGCGTTGGCCGGCAGTAGGTTGAAACCATCTGCTGCCGGAGACATCGCCATGCCTGACTACAAAGCTCCCCTGCGCGACATGCGCTTTCTGATCGACAATGTGTTCGACCTCCACGGGCACTACGCGGCCCTGGGCGCGACGGACGCGAGCCCCGACATGGTCGATGCGATTCTCGAAGAGGGCGCGAAGTTCTGCGAAAACGTGCTCGCGCCGCTCAACCGCAGTGGCGATGAAGAAGGCTGCCATTTCGACAATGGCGTGGTGACCACGCCCAAGGGCTTCAAGGAAGCCTTCGCCCAGTACGTGGAAGGCGGCTGGCACGGCGTGGCGGCGGACCCGGCCTACGGCGGCCAGGGCTTGCCGCCGTCCCTGGGGCTGGTGCTGAGTGAGATGATCGGTTCCAGCAATACGTCCTGGGGCATGTACCCGGGCCTGACGCACGGTGCCATGTCGGCGATCCACACCCACGGTACCGACGAACAGAAAGCCACTTACCTGAACAAACTCACCGCCGGCGAATGGACCGGCACCATGTGCCTGACCGAAGCCCACTGCGGCACCGACCTGGGTTTGATCAAGACCCGCGCCGTCCCTCAGGCCGATGGCAGTTATGCCCTCACCGGCAGCAAGATCTTCATCTCGGCCGGCGAGCACGACATGAGCGCCAACATCATCCACCTGGTGCTGGCCAAACTGCCGGATGCACCGGCGGGCACCAAAGGCATTTCCTTGTTTATCGTGCCCAAGTTTCACGCCGACTCCGGGGAGCGCAATGCGGTGCATTGCGGCTCCATCGAACACAAGATGGGCATCAAGGCTTCGGCCACCTGCGTGCTGAACTTCGACGGCGCCAAGGGATTCTTGATTGGTGAGGCGAACAAAGGCCTCAATTGCATGTTCACCATGATGAACCACGCGCGCCTGGGCACCGGGATGCAGGGGTTGTGCAATGGCGAGGCAAGCTTTCAGGGCGCGATCAAATACGCCAACGAGCGCCTGCAAATGCGCTCGCTGACCGGTGCCAAGGCTCCGGACAAAGCCGCCGACCCGATCATCGTGCATGCCGATGTACGCCGCATGCTGCTGACCATGAAAGCGTTCAACGAAGGCAATCGCGCGCTGGCCTACTTCACCGCGCAGTTGCTCGACACCGCGCACCTGAGCAGCGACGCCGGCCAGCGGCAGGAGGCTGAGGACTTGCTGGCCTTCCTCACCCCGATCTGCAAAGCCTTTATGACCGAAACCGGGCTGGAGGTGACCAACCACGGTATGCAGGTGTTTGGTGGCCATGGCTATATTCGCGAGTGGGGCATGGAGCAATTGGCCCGTGATGCCCGGATTGCGCCGATCTATGAAGGCACCAACGGTATCCAGGCCCTCGACCTGTTGGGGCGCAAGGTGCTGGGCAGCCAAGGCAAGTTGCTGCGCGGCTTTACCAAAATCGTGCATAAGTTCTGCGCGGCCAATGGCGAGCATGCGCAGCTCAAAGGCGATGTAGAACAGCTCAATCAGTTGAACCAGCAGTGGGGTGAGCTGACGCTGAAGGTCGGCACGGCAGCGATGAAAAATCCCGACGAAGTGGGGGCGGCCGCCATGGATTACCTGATGTACAGCGGTTACGTCATCCTCGCCTACCTGTGGCTGCGCATGGCGGTCGCGGCGCAGGCGCATGACGACCCAGGGTTTGCCCAGGCCAAGCTTGCGACCTGCGACTTCTACTTCAAACGCCTGTTGCCGCGCACGTCGATGCACCGGGCGGCGGTGGAAGCGGGCAGCGACTGCCTGATGAGCTTGCCGGCGCAGGCGTTTTCACTGTAGATGCGTCGCGGTCCGTGACTTGTAAATACCTAATAGTCACGAATGGACCCTATGTGTCTGAAAAGTTGTTCGGGTACACTCGGAGCCTGTAAAACCGATCCTATCGAATCACTTTTCACGTTCTCACGAGGTTTGCCATGGCTGATTACAAAGCGCCGTTGCGTGATATGCGCTTCGTCCTCAACGAAGTTTTTGACGTCGCCACGACTTGGGCCCAATTGCCTGCCTTGGCAGACACGGTTGACGCCGAAACCGTTGAAGCGATCCTCGAAGAGGCCGGCAAGGTCACCGCCAAATCCATCGCGCCGTTAAGCCGTGGCGGCGATGAGCAAGGCTGCCGCTGGTTGGACGGTGTGGTCAGCACGCCGGACGGCTACCCCCAGGCCTACGCCACCTACGCCGAAGGCGGCTGGGTGGGCGTTGGCGGCGACCCAGCGTATGGCGGCATGGGCATGCCCAAAGCGGTGTCGGCGCAGGTCGAGGAGATGATCAACTCGTCCAGCCTGGCTTTCGGCCTGTACCCGATGTTGACCTCGGGCGCTTGCGTGTCGATCAACACCCACGCCAGCGATGAGCTCAAGGCCGCTTACCTGCCGAAGATGTATTCCGGTGAATGGGCCGGCTCCATGTGCCTCACCGAAGCCCATGCCGGTACCGACCTGGGCATGATTCGCACCAAGGCCGAGCCGCAGGCGGACGGTTCCTACAAAGTCAGCGGGACCAAGATTTTCATTACCGGCGGCGAACACGACCTGACCGAAAACATCATCCACCTGGTGTTGGCCAAACTGCCGGATGCACCGGCCGGCCCCAAAGGCATCTCGCTGTTCCTGGTCCCGAAGTTCATGGTGAACGCCGACGGCAGCCTGGGCGCACGCAACCCGGTCAACTGCGGCTCGATTGAACACAAGATGGGCATCCAGGCCTCCGCGACGTGCGTGATGAACTTCGACGAAGCCGTGGGCTACCTGGTGGGTGAGCCCAACCGTGGTTTGGCGGCGATGTTCACCATGATGAATTACGAGCGCCTGGGGGTGGGCATCCAGGGCCTGGCTTCCGGCGAGCGCTCCTATCAGAACGCGATTGAATATGCCCGCGACCGGCTGCAGAGCCGTTCGCCTCTGGGCGCGCAAGCCAAGGAAAAACCGGCCGACCCGATCATCGTGCACCCGGACGTGCGCCGCATGCTGCTGACCATGAAGGCGGCGAACGAAGGCGGCCGTGCGTTCTCCACCTATGTAGCGACGCAATTGGACATTGCCAAGTTCAGCGAAGACGCCGTTGCCCGCGAGCGCGCCGACAACCTGGTGGCGCTGCTGACGCCGGTCGCCAAGGCTTTCCTCTCGGACCTGGGCCTGGAAACCACCGTGCTCGGCCAGCAAGTGTTTGGTGGCCACGGCTACATCCGCGAGTGGGGCCAGGAGCAGTTGGTGCGTGATGTGCGCATCACCCAGATCTACGAAGGCACCAATGGTATCCAGGCGCTGGATTTGGTGGGCCGCAAGATCGTCGGCAGCGGTGGCGCGTTCTACACTCTGTTCGCCGATGAGGTCCGCCAGTTCATCGCCGGCGCGAGCAAGCCATTGGGCGAATTCACGCGCCCGCTTGGCGCCGCAGTGGATAACCTGGATGAATTGACCGCCTGGGTGCTGGACCGTGCCAAGACCAACCCGAATGAAATCGGCGCGGCATCGGTGGAGTACTTGCACGCGTTTGGCTACATGGCTTATGCCTATATGTGGGCGCGCATGGCCGAGGCTGCGTTGGGTAAAGAGGCCGAAGACGATTTCTATGCCAGTAAGCTGGGCACTGCGCGCTTCTACTTTGCACGTTTGTTGCCGCGTATTCACTCGTTGAGCGCGTCGGTAAAAGCCGGCAGCGAATCGCTGTTTTTGATGGATGAGGCACTGTTCTAAGGGCGAGGGATGCGTGTAAGCAATCTCTTACATGACGTGCTGCTAATCGTCCTCTATCGCCAAATTGGATCCACGGATAATCTACTTCACATGGACGTCGCGCAGGAAGCGCAAAGCAACAACACGGACACGTAGGATTCTGCCAGGAAGGCGGAGTGAAATGGATGTCAGGGAAACAGTCTGCAAAGCCCCGCCTCGGCGGGGTTTTCTTTTGCCCGCGAAAAAGTCAGGCGCCTGCCTGCGGGGCATTCATCACGTCTTTGAGCAAAGTGCGCAGCAATGCCATCGTCGCTTGCTGGCGCTGCACGTCACGGCATACCAAACCGACTTTCAACGGCACCCTGGGTTCGCTCAAGGGTTTCCACAGCAGCGACTGGCTGTTGTGTTCGTCCTGGGAACGTCCCGGCAGCACGGTGGCCAACTGCGTGTGGGGCAGGCTATCGAGAATCCCCACCATCGTATTGAGCTCGGCCTGCACCTGCGGGCGCCGCCCCAGGTTGGCCAACTGGCCCTGCCAGATCTGTCGCACCTGAAACTCTTCCCCCAGCAGCAACATCGGCAACTCGGCTGCCTGTTTCAGCGAGACCTTCTTGAATTCCCGCAACGGATGTTGATCAGGGATGACCACCTTCAATTCATCTTCATACAACAACACGCCATGCAGGCCCGGCTGGCGCGGTGGCAGGTAGCTGATGCCGATGTCCAGCGAGCCATTAAGCAGCCGCCGCTCGATTTCAAGCCCGGTCAATTCGTAAATCTGCACGACCAAGTGGGGTTGGGCCTTGCGCACCCGCTCCAGCATCTGCGGCACCAGGCTGGTATGCACGGTTTGCAGCACACCGATGGCCAGGGTTCGCATCGCCTGGCCCTTGAAGTTGCGCAACGCCTCCACGGCTTGCTGCATGCCATCGATCAGGGGCAAGGCGTGGTTGTACAGCGTGTGCGCGGCCAGCGTGGGGAGCAGGCGTTTGCTGCTGCGTTCGAACAGGCTCACGTCGAGGTTCTGCTCCAGTTGGCGAACCTGCTGCGACAAGGCCGGTTGGGAGATCGACAGACGCTCCGCGGCGCGGCCTACATGGCCTTCCTCGTACACCGCGACGAAATAACGCAGTTGCTTGAAATCCATAAGGTTTGCTTATCGAAAAAGCTGGAAAATCGAAATGGCCGCTGGCCCCGTAGCCGCCTAGTCTAGCGCCTATTCGCAGGGCTTACAGGGCCGGATCGGGCAATGAAAAACGTTTTTGGTAATGGCGTTTACATAGGCAAGGCAAAAAACCTCAGCACAGTGTTTGTACTCGGTACCTACCAAGGTCCGGTTGCTGCCGGGGGTGAAGTGTGAACCTGTTTCGCCGCGCGGCGCCGAGCCTTGACGACTTGGTGCTGCAGGCTCCGCGTCAGGATTTTTCCAGCCAGTGCCTGATGCCCACCGCCGCGCGTCCCCCTGAGGTTTTCGTCCAGGGGCAAGGTGCCTGGCTTTCGGACAGTGACGAACGTGCCTACCTGGATTTCAGCCAAGGTGGCGGCGCCAATAGCCTTGGTCACAGCCCGCAAGTGGTGCGCGACGCCATTGCCGAACAGCTGCAAACCGTGATCAACCCGGGCATTGGTTTGCACAACCGGGTTCAGCTCGACCTGGTTGACCGCCTGTGCCATCACACCGGCAGCGATCAAGCGTACCTGCTCAACAGCGGCGCGGAGGCCTGTGAAGCGGCCATCAGGCTGGCGCGCAAATGGGGCCAGCGGCATCGCGGCGGCGCTTACCACATCATTACGGTGAGCAACGGGTGCCATGGCCGTAGTCTCACCGCGTTGGCGGCTTCGGCAGTGGCCTGCGAAAACCGTTTCGAACCGCAATTGCCGGGCTTCAGCCATGTGCCATTCAATGATCTGCCGGCCCTGCACGCAGCCGTTGATGCGCGCACTGTCGCCATCATGCTGGAGCCGATCCAAAGCGCCGCCGGAGTCATCCCCGCGACTGAACGCTACCTCAAAGGCGTCGAACGGCTGTGTCGCGAACTGGGGATCCTGTTGATTCTTGACGAAGTGCAAACCGGGATTGGCCGGTGCGGCAGCTTGCTCGCCGAACAGCAATACGGCGTACGCGCCGACATCGTTACCCTCGGCAAAGGCCTGGGCGGTGGCGTGCCGTTGGCGGCGCTGCTGGCACGCGGCACAGCCTGTTGCTTCGAGGCGGGCGAACTGGACGGTACGCATCACGGTAATGCGCTGATGGCGGCAGCGGGTATTGCGGTACTCGATGCCGTATTGGCAGGCGGCTTTCTCGACCGCGTTCGCGAAGCCGGCCTGTACCTGGCAGAAGGCCTTGCCCGCCTGGCCTACCGTTACGAGCACGGGCAATTGCGCGGCAACGGGCTGATATGGGGCCTGACACTGTCGGACGATTCTGCGGCTGCCGTGGCAAAGGCCGCGCTGCACGAAGGTCTGATCCTCACCGCCGCGCAGCCCGATTGTTTGCGCTTCACACCCGCCCTGAACGTCAGCAAAAACCACATTGACGAAATGCTCCTGCGCCTTGCTCGTGCCTTCTCTCGAGTACGTACCGCCCAACTGCAATGCCGCAAGGGCATCGCTGTCTGACCCCTTTCCTGAACCGTCTCGCGGAATACGCGGCGCCTCCAGCCTGATTCTTTTGGCTGGGGGCGTTTTTTTGTCTGCTCGTTAGTGAATGTTTCAATGCCGGGAGCCACTGAACCCTCACGAAGCGCCAATGTCGATTAGCTACACGGCTCACACGAGCCGATTTTCTGGAGCTACCCCATGGACATCATTCGTATCATCATCGCCATTCTGCTGCCGCCACTGGGTGTGTTCCTGCAAGTAGGATTCGGCGGCGCATTCTGGCTGAACATCCTGCTGACCCTGTGCGGTTACTTCCCCGGCGTCATTCACGCCGTGTACATCATCGCCAAGCGCTGAGGCCGTCAGCCTTTGGCAATGAGGCGTGAATTGCGCTCATTGCGAAACGCCAGTTGCTCAATGGTCTGGGTGGCATGTTCGGCTTCTTCCCGCGCTTGCAGGATGATGCCGTGCTGCTCGGACTTGCTGCACACCGGGTCGGCATTGCTCGCATCCCCCGTGAGCATGAAGGCCTGGCAACGGCAGCCGCCGAAGTCCTTTTCCTTCTCATCGCATGAACGGCACGGCTCGGGCATCCAATCGTAGCCGCGAAACCGGTTGAAGCCGAAAGAGTCGTACCAGATGTGCTGCATGCTGTGGTCGCGCACATTGGGAAACTGCACCGGCATCTGTCGGGCGCCATGACAGGGCAGGGCGGTACCGTCCGGCGTCACTGTCAGAAAAATGCTGCCCCAGCCATTCATGCAGGCTTTCGGACGTTCTTCGTAGTAATCCGGCGTCACGAAAATCAACTTGCATGGATGGCCCTCCGCTTCGAGCCTGGCGCGGTATTCGTTGGTAATGCGTTCGGCGCGTACCAGTTGTTCCTTGGTCGGCAATAACCCCACACGATTGAGCTGCGCCCAGCCGTAGAACTGGCAGGTGGCAAGCTCGACAAAGTCCGCCTCGAGCGCGATGCACAGCTCGATAATGCGGTCGATCTTGTCGATGTTGTGCCGATGGGTCACGAAGTTCAGCACCATCGGATAACCGTGGGCTTTCACCGCGCGGGCCATTTCCAGCTTTTGCGCGAAGGCTTTTTTCGAGCCGGCCAGCAGGTTGTTCACCTGTTCGTCGCTGGCCTGGAAGCTGATCTGGATATGGTCCAGGCCGGCCTTTTTGAAGTCGCTGATCTTCTGTTCAGTCAGGCCGATGCCTGACGTGATCAGGTTGGTGTAAAACCCCAGTTTGCGGGCCTCAAAGATCAGCTCGGCCAGGTCCTGGCGCACCAGCGGTTCACCGCCGGAAAACCCCAGCTGAGCGGCGCCCATTTCGCGGGCCTCGCGAAATACCTTGACCCATTGCTCGGTACTGAGCTCCTTGCCCTGCTCGGCAAAATCCAGCGGGTTGGAGCAATACGGACACTGCAGCGGGCAGCGGTAGGTCAACTCGGCGAGCAGCCAAAGCGGCAGGCCGATAGCGGGTTTTTCAGGCAAGGGTAATCCAGTGCTCGACACGGGCGACCTCCATGAATTGCTCGATGTCTTCACCGAGTTCCGGCACGCCGGGGAATTGCTTGTCCAGCTCGGCGATGATGGCTGCGACGTCGCGCTCGCCGTCAATCAAGCCACCAATCAGCGCGGCGCTGTCGTTGAGCTTGATCATGCCTTCCGGGTAGAGCAGCACATGGCCTTTCTGCGCGGGCTCGTATTGGTAGCGATAGCCCGGGCGCCAGGTCGGTTTTCTGCTTCGATCGAAACTCATAGGTTGATCCCTTTATGCCAGACCCGCTCTGCGGTCACGCTGTGGTACGGCGGGCGGTTCAGTTCGTAAGCCATACTCATGGCGTCGAGCATGCTCCACAGGATGTCCAGTTTGAACTGGAGAATTTCCAGCATGCGCTCCTGGCCTTCACGGGTGGTGTAGTGCTGCAGGGTGATCGCCAACCCGTGTTCCACATCGCGACGGGCCTGGCCCAGTCGGGTGCGGAAGTAGTCGTAGCCGGCCGGGTCGATCCACGGGTAATGCTGCGGCCAGCTGTCGAGGCGCGACTGGTGGATCTGCGGCGCGAACAGTTCGGTCAGCGAACTGCTGGCGGCTTCTTGCCAATTGGCGCGGCGGGCGAAGTTGACGTAGGCGTCTACCGCAAAGCGTACGCCGGGCAGCACCAGTTCCTGGGAGCGCAGTTGGTCCGGGTCGAGGCCCACGGCCTGGCCCAGGCGCAGCCAGGCTTCGATGCCACCGTCTTCACCGGGCGCGCCATCGTGATCGAGCAGGCGCTGGATCCACTCGCGACGGATTTCCCGGTCCGGGCAGTTGGCCAGGATCGCGGCGTCCTTGAGGGGAATGTTCACCTGATAGTAGAAGCGGTTGGCGACCCAGCCCTGGATCTGCTCGCGAGTGGCGCGGCCTTCGTACATCGCCACGTGGTACGGGTGGTGGATGTGGTAGAAGGCGCCTTTGGCGCGCAGGGCGTGTTCGAATTCTTCAGTGTTCATCGGTGTATCAGTCATATCAGATCTCCTACAACTCGATGCTCATGCCGTCGTAGGCTACTTCGACATTACGCCGCACCAACTCGGCTCGCTCGGGGGAGTCTTCATCGAGGATCGGGTTGGTGTTGTTGATGTGGATGAGGACTTTGCGCTGCTCCGGCAATTGCTCCAGCACTTCAAGCATGCCGCCAGGCCCGTTTTGCGCCAGGTGGCCCATTTCGCGGCCGGTGCGGGTGCCGACGCCGCGGCGCTGCATTTCGTCGTCGTCCCACATTGTGCCGTCCACCAACAGGCAGTCGCTGCCGGCCATGATGTCCAGCAGCGGCGTGTCAACCTTGCCCAGGCCTGGGGCGTAGAACAGTTTGCCACCGGTGCGCAGGTCTTCGACGATCAGGCCAATGTTGTCGCCCGGGTGGGGGTCGAAGCGGTGCGGCGAATAAGGCGGTGCGGCGCTGCGCAGCGGCAGTGGGGTGAAGCGCAGGTTGGGGCAGGCCGCGATAGTGAAACTGGCGTCCAGTTCGATGCGGTTCCAGGCCAGGCCACCGTTCCAGTGAGTGAGCATGGTGAACAGTGGGAAACCGGTGCTCAGGTCTTCATGAACCATGTCGGTGCACCATACCTGGTGCGGGCAGCCCTCGCGCAGGCTCAGCAGGCCGGTGGTGTGGTCGATCTGGCTGTCCATCAGGATGATCGCGCTGATGCCGGTGTCACGCAGGGCGCGGCCGGGTTGCAGCGGCGCAAACCCCTGCAGTTGCGCGCGAATATCCGGCGATGCGTTGCACAGTACCCAGTTCACGCCATCGTCGGAAATCGCGATGGACGACTGGGTACGCGCCTGGGCCCGCAGGCTGCCATCACGAAAACCTGCGCAGTTCACGCAGTTGCAATTCCACTGCGGAAAGCCACCGCCGGCGGCGGAACCTAGAATCTGGACAAACATGGTCGCTCCATCAAGCAAAGCTCAAAACAAAAACGCCCCGGGCGAACCGAGGCGTTGTATTACCCAGCGGATTAGCGGCTGGCGAAGTACATGGTGACTTCGAAACCGATGCGCAGATCGGTGTAAGCAGGTTTGGACCAGGTCATATTCATACTCCTATCAAGGGACGGGATGTTCACTACCGAGTAGTACATATAGTCCACCTCCCATTGGAGATGTTCAGATATTGCGTGTGAATATTACGCAATTCTTTTCGAGTTAGCGCTGTCTTGAAAGAAAAAGCCTGTTGCAGAGTCGGCAACGATCAATTCGCCGACAACCAGTCGCCCCGGATGCACGGCCCGTTGGCGATGCAGCGCCAGCCTCCCGTGGCGTCATTCAGGCGTTGGGCGGCGAGGCGCATATCTTCGCGTGAGCAGGTTTGTATCAAATCTTGTAATTGCTCCAGGTAACCCGCTGGGCGTCCCGCCAACTGCGCATGCCACAAGAGATCAGCGGCTTGGGGCATAGGCAGCGACCGGGCAGTGAATTGCTGCGCCAAGGCGTTGTTACCCATGTCTGCGCTGCGTTCGATCAATGACGGCAGTTGCTTCAGAAAAGTCTGCACCTGTTCGACGATCTCACTGAGCGAAGCGCTGGGCGACTGCACGCCGAACAGCAGGCCCGTTTGCCCATTGATCTGTCGGATGCCGCTGAAAACGGCGTAGCCGATTTGTTGTTCGACTCGCAGGCGCTGGTAGAACGGCCCTTGCAGCAGATGACCGAGCAAGCGCCAGGCGGCTTCATCGGTCAAGGCCTGGGTCGGTGTTGGGCAAAACAACAGCACCGCCGCTTCGCTGGATTCGGTTTTTATCTCGTGCCAGAGGCGCTGACCTTCGAGCGTTTGAGGCGGGTATTGGAGCTGTGCAGGTTGCCCGGGCAACCGTGCGGCGGCGGTCTTGATCACCGCTTCACAGGCCGCTGGTAAACCTGAGCCCAGCCCGTGCCAGCGAGCAGTGGCCCAGGAGGCTGGCGTCGCTTGGGGCGCTGGCGGCACACCGCTGCAGCAAAAGGGCAATGCCTTGAGCAGTTCGCGGATGGCGATCATCGGTACCGCGGGCGCTGGCGGCAGGTGTTCGTCGACAGTGCTCAAGCAGCCCGCCAACGCTTCAAGCACGGCCGGCATGGGCTCGTGGATGCCGAGCATTTTCACCTGCCAGTCAGTGGCGATGGTGTCGAAACACAACTCGACGCCCGCTTGAGCGGCACGCTCGCGCAGCGGCTGCAAGGCGTTTTCCAGGCCAGCAGGCACTGCAGAGTCGAATCGCCAGCGCAGGTATAGCGCGCCTTCGTCAGTGTCATCCGCCAATGCCTGGCTGAACGTGAGCGCCGACAGGTCCCGTCGACCCCGTGAGCGGTCCTGGGCGAAGGTGCGCAAGCCTCGGTGGGCGCTGGTCTGGCCGCGAATCAAACCGGCACGCTCCTCTTTGGCGGCTGGACGAAGGAAGGGGTTATTCGGGGGAAGCTGCCACCCGTGGGTGGCGGGCGGCAGGGCGAGTGCGTCGAGCATGGCCTTGAGGGCTGCGACGCCTTGTTCCGATAAGTTTTCTACATCGTTACGCGCCAGTGCCAGTGCGCTTTGGACCTGCTGTTGGCGAGCATTAAGCAAGGCGAACTCTTCGCGTAATGCTGTCCAGTCGCTGTGTGCGAAAAAACTCAGCCAGTCGTGCAACAGCGCCTCAATCTGGATCGTCGAGTCACCCTGGGTGTCGAGGGTAAAGTCGATATCCAGCACAGCTTGCCCGGCAAAGTGATACAGCACCGAGGCGTGCAATGCCGTCGCCAGGCGTCGGCCTTTGAGTTCAGCAAGCAAGCCGCCCGGCGCTGAACTGTTGAGCCAGGTACACAGAAACGTCAGCGCTTCACGCGGTGCGTCACAGGTGATGACCTGATGCAGATGATGATCGGCAACGTGTTGATAGCCCTTCGCTTGCCCGGCCATCAGCTTCGGCGGCGCGGCCTGGGGATACAGCGGGCCAGGGATCAACTGCGTACTGAATCGCTGCGCCAGCGCTTCCAGGTCCTGCTGCGATTGCGGGCCGGCAAGGCTCAACGTCATCTGCCCGCTCTGATAAAAGTGCTGATGAAATTCACGCAACGCCTGCTGAAACGCCTCACGTTCCACTGGCAGGCTGTCGCGGTTGCCCGCATGAAAGCCGCGCAGGGGATGATCGACGGCCAAGCCCTTCATCAAGGCCACGTGTTGCTGCGCCCTGGCATCCTGAGACCAGGCAACGAATTCGGCGTGCAACACTTCGCGCTCGCGCAGTTGGTCGTCAGTGGTCAGGCGAGGGTGCGTAAGCATGTCGGCCAATCGTACGAGCCCATCGGCGAAGGTCGACACAGGCAGTTCAAAGAAGAACTCAGTGGCGCGCTCCCGGGTGCTGGCATTCACTTGCCCGCCATGGCGTTGTACATAGGCCATCAGCCCTTCGCCTGCCGTAAAACGTTCGGTCCCCAGAAACAACAAGTGTTCAAGGAAATGCGCCAGCCCCGGCCACGCCAATGGCGCGTCATGACTGCCCGCAGCCACGCGTAAAACAGCGGCGCAGCGCCTTAAACGCGGCGTAGGGCGCAGGCAAATTTTCAGGCCATTGGCCAGAGTCAGGTGCAGGGGGAGAGGGTGAGCCGGCGCAGGCATGGGCACTTCCGAAGCGGGGGAAGCGCCTATGCTAGCAAACCCGGTGGATCAGGGCTTGTGCAGTGCGCCGTAAAGCTCGGGGCGACGGTCTTGCAGGTAATGATTGGCGGCGCGGGCGTCGAAGATAGATTGCCGAACCAGCGTACCGACGATCAACGCTTCATCCAGGCCCGCCTGGGCGATGCGCTGGCCATCGGGCGCGGCAATGCTGCTTTGGCCGCAGTAGTGAATATCGCCTTCGTGCCCGCAATAGTTGGCATAGGCCACGAAACATTGGTTTTCGAATGCCCGTGCCCGCACGGTGACGTCGGCAACAAAGTCAAACGGCACCATATTGGCGGTGGGCACCAGAATCAGTTCGGCACCGGCCAGGGCCAGGCGCCGCGTGTTTTCCGGGAACTCCAGGTCGTAGCAAATCAGGAAACCCAGCTTCCAGCCGTTCAATTCCACCAGCGGGAAGTCATCCTCACCGGCGCTGAACATGGTGTGGTCCAGATCGCCAAATAGGTGGGTCTTGCGGTAGTTGCACAAGCGTGTGCCATGGGCGTCGATCAGCTGCACGGCGTTGTAGATCCGGCCGTCCTCGGCCCGCTCCGGATAACCGTACAGAATCGCCAGGCCGGCACTGTGCGCGATATCAGCAATGGTTTGCGCAGACTCCCCATCCCGGGCCTCGGCCAGGGCGCCTACGGCTTCGGCGCCAATGTTGTAGCCCGTGAGGAACATTTCCGGCAGCACCAGCAGATCGGCATCCGACGCTTCGTGCGCCAGTTGTTGCAGGCGCTTGAGGTTGCCAGCGACATCCAGCGGCAATGGCGGGCATTGGTACAGGGCGACACGCATGTCAGGCTCCTTATTCGGGCAGGGCGATCGGCCCTATCTCGTCAAACACATCACCGGGCCCTGGGTTTTCCGGATGGGTGCTGCCGCCGAAGTGGGTCATGATGCCCCACACCGCGTTCAGCGAGGTTTGTACCGCGCCTTCCACCCAGGCAGGGGTCCAGGAAACGTCGTCGCCGGCGATAAAAATCCCACGTTGTTCGGCGGGCATATCCTTCTGCACGAAGTGCGCATACATCCGCTGGTTATACCGGTAGTGGCCGGGCAATGCACCTTTGAAGGCCCCGAGGAAATGCGGGTCGGCTTCCCAGGACACAGTGATCGGGTCGCCGATGATGCGCGCTTTGATGTCGACTTTCGGGTAGATCTTCTTCAGCGCGTCGAGTGCCAGTTTTACCCGCTTATCGATGGGCTGAGGCAGCATTTTCAGTGCGTCGCTCATCCACGAGTAGGACAGGCAGATCACCCCCGGCTTGTCGTCGCCATTGTCGAACAGATAGGTGCCACGGGTCAGGCGGTCGGTCAGGGTCATGCTCATCAGGTCGCGGCCGGTTTCCGGGTCTTTGTCTTTCCAGAACGGGCGGTCAACCATTACGAAGGTTTTTGATGACTGCATGTAGCGCGTGCGGTCCAGGGCCATCCACATTTTCTGCGAGAACAGGGTTTCGTCGCATTCGATCTGGGTGGTCAGCAGCCAGCTCTGGCAGGTGGTCAAAACGGCAGCGTATTCGCGGGTGTCACCGTAGGTGTCGGTGACGGCGAAACGGCCTTCGGCGGCGTGGGCAATGCGCTTCACGCCCGCCCTTGGCGCGCCTCTGTGCAATGAGCTGAGGCTGGTGCCGGCTGGCCAGTGGGCACAGCGCTCCGGTGCATGGCGCCAAATGCCCATGGGCACTTGCGCGACGCCGCCAACGACCAGGTGCTGATGGTCGTCGCAGTTGGTCATCACCACGCGGAAGATTTCCAGCATGGAGTTGGGGAAATCCGAGTCCCAACCGCCGGTGCCGAAACCGACCTGGCCAAAGACTTCACGATGATGGAACGACAGCTTGGCAAAGGCTTTTGAGGTGGCGACAAAGTCGTAGAAGGTGCGGTCGTCCCACAGCGGTACCAGTGCGTTCCACAGTTCTTTGAGGCGCGGCACGTCGCGGTCGCGGATCGCCTGCTGGATGTCGGCGAACTGCGAACCGGCTTCCAGGGCATCGGCCCAGGCGTCGGCCACTTCCTGGAACAGTACGGGCAAGTCGGAAATTTTCTGCGCGTAATGCGTCTGGCCTTCCAGATCGATAACGGTACTGCCGGACGCAGGCGTCAGCGGGTTGGGAAAGGGTTTGGTTTCCAGGCCCAGCTTGTCCACATAGTGGTAGAAGGCGGTGGACGACACCGGGAAGCGCATCCCGCCCAGCTCGGCGATTATGCCTTCGGCGCCTTCAAAGGCTTGGGAACGCAGGCGACCGCCCATCTTCGAGGCTTCATACACCACCGGCTTCAAGCCCAACTTCATCAGTTCGTAGGCCGCCACCAGCCCCGCAATACCGGCGCCCACGATCGCCACTTCGGCGCCGTGGCTGGCGGCAGGAATACTGCCCAGGCCGGCGGGGTGTTCGATCCAGTCATCAAAGGCAAACGGGAAATCCGGGCCGAAGATAGTAATGGGCTTTTTACCGTCGGTGGGGTGGCGATGGGGCTTGGCGATGCTGCTGGACGGAATGCTCATGGCTGACCTTACTGACGACTCGGCGGGACAGGGCCCGTTGAGTATACGAAAAGATGGCAGCCAGTTTAGGGAGCGTTGCGCTCGTTAATAAGACGCAATGTGTCGTCGTATTGCACTCGTTTTAGTCAATCTGACGAAATGGGTGGTCAGATAGGTTGCCCGCGGTCCAATTTGTTACTGAGAATGATCGACGTAGTGGTTTTTTCCACGCCATCGACACTGCCGATCTGATCCAGCAACTGATCAAGCTGCTCCGGCGACTCAGTGCGCAGCCACGCCACGTAATCAAATTCGCCGCTTACCGCGCACAACTGCTGCACCTGAGCCATCGCACTCAACCTGCGCAGCACCTCCTTGCCCGAACGCGGTTGCACGGTGATGCCCACATACGCCTGCAAACCACCATCCGCCAAGCGCTGGCCCAGGCGCACGCCATAACCGGTAATCACCTGGGTTTTTTCAAGGCGTGCCAGGCGCGAAGTGACCGTGGTACGCGCAATACCCAGCTGCCGAGCAAGCATGGCAACGCTCTCGCGGGCGTTGAGCTGCAAGGCGGCGATCAGTCGGCGGTCGATTTCGTCCAGGGCGGGCAAGGGCAGAGCTCCAGTGCGGTGGCAGAGGGCATGCATGTTACAGGCTTGGTTCGGCTTACAGAACCGCTACGCCAGACACAGAAAAGCCGCGCAATGCGCGGCTTTGAAGTTGGTGGGCCCAGTAGGACTCGAACCTACGACCAAGGGATTATGAGTCCCCTGCTCTAACCAACTGAGCTATAGGCCCTCAGTAGGACGCGGATTATAACGACGGTTTCCTCAGTGTGCCATCCGAAAAATCCCCCATCCGTGTGCGAAGGAAGGTTGCGGCAAACAGTTCCGGCGGCAGGGGCAGGCTGACGATGTAGCCTTGCATCTGTTCACACCCTTCAGCGGCGAGGAAGGCTTGCTGTGCGGGGGTTTCCACGCCTTCGGCGATGAGGGTGAATTGCATGCTGTGGCCGAGGGCGATAATGGCGCGCACGATGGCGGCGTCGTGAGGGTCGTCGGGCAGGCCGCGGACGAAGGATTGGTCAATCTTGAGGAAGTCCAGCGGCAGGCGCTTGAGGTAACTGAGGGAAGAATAACCGGTACCGAAATCATCGATCGCCAGTTGCACGCCCAGTTTTTTGAGCTGGTGCAGCACCTCCAGCGCTTCTTCGGCCTGGCTCATGATGAAGTTTTCGGTGATCTCCAGCTGCAGGCAGCCGGGCTCCAGGCGGTAATCGCGCAGCAGTTGTTCGATGCGCGACAGCAGCTTGGGGTGACGCAGTTGCGCGCCGGCGAGGTTGACGGACAGTGGCCCGAAATCACCGAAATCACCTTGCCAGGCGTGCAGCTGTCGGCAGGCCTGTTCCAGTACCCAATCACCAATTTGCAGAATCGTGCCGTTTTCTTCGGCCAGGGCGATGAAGTGTTCGGGCGGCACCTCGCCAAAGGTCGGATGGCGCCAGCGAATCAAGGCTTCGGCGCCGGTCAGTTCGTGGGTGATCAAGTTGCGTTTGGGCTGGTAATACAGGCTCAACTCTTCACGTTCGATGGCCCGGCGCAGCTCATGCTCCAGCGCCACGCGTTCATTGGCCTGGGCCGTCAGGTCGCGGGTGTAGCGTTCAACACGGTTGCGGCCCTTGGCTTTGGAGCGGTACATCGCGGCGTCGGCATTTTTGACCAGCGTGGCGACATCGGTGCCGTCCTGTGGGTACAAGCTGGTGCCGATACTCGCGCTGATAAAGAACTCGTGCTCGCCTGCCTGGAAGGGGGGTGTGAAGCAATCGAGCAGCTTATTCGCCAGGTTCTGGGCGTCGCTGGCCTGTTGCAGGCCGGGCAGCAGGATGATGAATTCATCGCCGCCCAGTCGTGCAACGGTGTCGATATCACGCAGTTGCTCTTTGAGGCGTACGGCAATGTCTTTGAGCAACAGGTCACCGACCGGGTGGCCCAGGCTGTCGTTGATGTGTTTGAAACGGTCCAGATCGAGAAACAACACCGCGCCTTGATTCCCGCTTTCCTGCTGACCGATGAGAGCGGCCTGCAGTCGGCTTTCAAACAGCGTACGGTTGGGTAGACCGGTTAATGGGTCGTGATGGGCCTGATAGTCGAGGCGCGCCTGGGCGAGCTTGAGGCTGGAGATGTCGGCAAATACGGCCACGAAGTGCGTAACCAACAGGTCATGATTGCGCACGGCACTGATGGTCAGCCAGCTTGGATACAGCTCACCGTTCTTGCGTCGGTTGGAGATCTCGCCCTGCCAGTGGTCGTGTGTCGTCAACTGGTGCCACATCGCGGCATAGAATGCGCTGTCGTGCAGGCCGGAGGCGAGCAGGCGCGGTGTATGGCCAAGTGCTTCAGCCTCGCTGTAGCCGGTGATCTCGCTGAAGGCGCGATTAACTGCGCTGATGTTCTGTCGCGTGTCGGTGATCAAGACGCCTTCAGCCGTGCTTTCGAATACCGTGGCAGCTTGTTGCAGCTTCTCCTGCATTTGCTGGCGTTCGGTTATGTCGCGGGCGATGGTCAGCATGCAGTTTTCTCCGCCGATGGGCAGCGGGCGGCTGGACAGTTCGCAGAGCCGAATCCGGCCATCGACGTGGCGGATATGGCAGATAAAGTCGCGGACAAATCCGTCGCGCTGCATCAATTCCAGCATGTGCTTGCGTTCATTGAGGTTGACCCATATGGCGAGGTCCAAGGCTGACTGATCAAGCGACGGGGTGCTGGTGTAGCCGGTCAGGTGGCTGAAGCCTTCATTCACTTCTATCAGCAGGCCATCGCTTTGACGGCTCAGTAACAAGCCATCGGGGGAGGCATGGAACGCCTTGGCAAACTTCTGCTCGGACAGCAGCAGTGCCTCTTCCGTACGTTTGGCTTCGCTGATGTCGATCATCAAGCCGCGCAGCACCGGTTCCGGGCCGTATTTGATCAGGCTGACAATGTCGCGCACCCACAGACAGCGGCCGTCGGCGGTGATAACACGATAGTCGATGCTGTGATCACGGTTGGCGCGGGTTTCGCGGTAGCAATACGTTTCGGCGCGCGTCAGGTCGGCAGGGTGAATGATGTTGCGCCAGAAGCCAGGGATCATCCAATGGGCGCGGGGGTAGCCAAGCAACTCTTCGGCGTGGGGCGAGACGTAGCTGTAGGTGAAATCGCGGACGTTGGATTCCCAGGCGATGGCGGACAGGCTCTCCACCAAGCTGCGATAATGGTACTCGCTGCTACGCAGTTCTTGCTCAAGGGTCACCCGGCGGGAAATTTCCGAGCTGAGCCGGCGATTAATTCGAATCACAATGGCCAGCACGGTGCTTAGCACCAACACCGCTGGTAGACCGTACATCAACACATCCGCCCAGAATGTGCGGTGATCGCTGGAGCTGCCCACCCAATGCTGCTGGATTGCATTGGTTTCGGCTGGGCTGAGATCGGCGAGGACCTTGTCCAGAATGCCCACCAGTATTTTCTCATCCTGTGGCACGGCCATCGCCAGCTGATAGCGGTAGGGTGTTTCGCCGCTGACGTACAAACCATCAAGTTTCAGTTGGCGCAGGCTCCAGACGCTGGAGGCCAGGTCGCTGACGACCGCATCCACTTCATCGGTAGCCAGTGCCTGCAGCATGGAGCTGACGTTAGGCATCGCGACGAGATTGAGGTCCGGATGGTGGTTGCGCAGTAATTCATGGGGCGCATAGTTTTCCACCACGGCGATTTTCAGCCCGTACAAGTCTTTGAGGCTGCGCGGCTTCGCGCCGCCTTCATGGGCCAGTATCACGATGGGGAAGTCGAGATAGGGGCGCGTGAAGGCCAGGAAACTCTGGCGTTCAGGGGTGGACATAATGCCGGGGAGCAGGTCGAGCTGATTGTTGCGTACTTGTTCGAGCAAGGCGGTCCAATTTACCGGTTCGATCAGCTTGACCCTGATGTCCAGGCGATCCTGGATAAGGCGCACATAGTCGGCGGCCAGGCCTTGGTAGCGGCCATTTTCGTCGCGGTATTCAAAGGGTGGCCAGGACGCATCCACCCCAATACGCAGCTCTTGATGGTCCGTCAGCCAGCTACGCTCATCATCAGTGAGAGTCAACGCGCCAGCCGTTGCGGTCCAGGTCAGCAGCGACAGCATTATCACGGTCGGCAATCTGGGCATAACGGTCTCGTTATGGCACGGGGAATGTCTCGAGTGTAGACGGGCATTGCGAGGGCGGGGCGTTGCGGGGAAGTTAATCTGTGCAAAATAATGGGTGGAAAGCAAAACCCCCGGCCTGGGCCGGGGGTTCTGGTATCACTCGTCGAGGAAGGAGCGCAGATGCTCGCTTCGCGTCGGGTGGCGCAACTTGCGCAACGCCTTGGCTTCGATCTGACGGATCCGCTCACGGGTCACGTCAAACTGCTTACCGACTTCCTCAAGGGTGTGGTCGGTATTCATGTCGATGCCGAAGCGCATGCGCAATACCTTGGCTTCACGGGCAGTGAGGCCGGAGAGTACGTCGCGAGTCGCTTCTTTAAGGCTCTCAACGGTAGCGACATCAATTGGCGACTGCATCGTCGAGTCTTCGATGAAGTCACCCAGATGGGAGTCTTCGTCATCGCCAATTGGCGTTTCCATGGAGATCGGCTCTTTAGCGATCTTCAATACCTTGCGGATTTTATCCTCAGGCATTTCCATGCGTTCGCCCAGCTCTTCCGGGGTCGGCTCGCGACCCATTTCCTGCAACATCTGCCGGGAAATACGGTTGAGCTTGTTGATGGTCTCGATCATGTGCACCGGAATACGGATGGTGCGGGCCTGGTCGGCGATCGAGCGAGTGATCGCCTGACGGATCCACCAGGTGGCATAAGTCGAGAATTTGTAGCCGCGACGGTATTCGAACTTGTCCACAGCCTTCATCAAGCCGATGTTGCCTTCCTGGATCAGGTCGAGGAATTGCAGGCCACGGTTGGTGTACTTCTTGGCGATGGAGATCACCAGACGCAGGTTTGCTTCAACCATCTCTTTCTTCGCGCGGCGGGCTTTAGCCTCACCGATCGACATGCGACGGTTGATATCCTTGATCTCGGCAATCGTCAGGCCTGTTTCAGTCTCCAGCGCGCTCAGTTTCTGCTGGCAACGGATGATGTCCGGCTGCAGGCGACCAATGGCTTCGGCGTACTTCGCCTTGCCTTTGGCCAGGGCGTCGCTCCAGGTTTGGTCAACTTCGTTGCCCGGGAACTGGCGCAGGAAGTCGGTACGCGGCATGCGCGCATCACGGACACAGAGCTGCATGATCGCACGCTCTTGTGCACGCAGGCGCTCAAGGGCGCTACGAACGCGTTCAACCAGGCCTTCGAATTGCTTCGGTACCAGCTTGATCGGCATGAACAGCTCAGCCAGGGCAAGCAGCTCGGCAATTGCCTGCTTGTTGCCACGACCATGCTTTTTCAGAGCCTTGCGGGTGATTTCCATTTGATCGGAAACCGCACCGAAACGCTGTGCAGCGATGACCGGGTCTGGACCGCTTTCGACTTCTTCTTCGTCGTCGGTGCTGGCTTCAGCCTCGTCGTCGTCGGAGTCGTCGTCCGCTTTCGCTGCCTTCGGATCGACAGGCGGCGGTATTTCAGCGGCAGGAGGCGCAATGCCGTCGTCCGGGTCGATATAACCGCTCAGGACGTCAGACAGGCGGCCACCTTCGGTGGTGACACGAGTGTACTCGGAGAGAATGTGGTCAACCGTGCCAGGGAAGTGCGCAATTGCGCCCATCACTTCACGGATGCCCTCTTCGATACGCTTGGCGATTTCGATTTCGCCTTCACGTGTCAGCAACTCGACGGTACCCATTTCACGCATATACATGCGCACAGGGTCAGTCGTGCGACCGATGTCGGTCTCCACCGCGGCCAACGCGGCAGCGGCTTCTTCAGCGGCTGCCTCGTCGGTATCGGCGTCGGCCAACATAAGGGCGTCCGCATCCGGAGCACTCTCGTGTACGGGGATCCCCATGTCATTAATCATGCGGATGATGTCTTCCACCTGCTCTGGATCTGAAATATCCTCAGGCAGGTGGTCGTTGACCTCTGCGTAAGTCAGATACTTCTGCTCACGACCAAGGGTGATCAACTCTTTGATACGAGACTGCTGTTGCGCTTTTCCGGACATAACACCCTATCCACTGAAGGTCTTGGCGGGCAAAAAACAAGCCGAGGATTATACCCGAGCTATGACCTCACACGCCAGCTGAGGTCGGGTTTGATGTGCAAACGTTCTGTTTTAAAAGGTCGCGCATCTGTTTTGCTATCTGAATTTGCTCTTCAGCCGACAATCCCGGCTGCCTTGCTCTCTTAATGAGCTCATCGAGGGTCTGTGTGTGCTGACCCGCGGATAACCTATTAATGGTGTCTAAAAACTGTTGTTCAAGGTTATCGCCGTCAATTAGCCACTCCTTTTCCGCGAGCGCCCTCAACAGGCGGCCCTGTTCGGTGCCATGCCAGCGGGCCATCAGCTGAATTGAGTTTAGCTTAGGATTTTTCTGCACGGCTTCGATCAAGGCGATAAGCACCTGGGCATAAGTGTTGCTCTCGTTGGCGAAATGATCGGCGCTTTCAACCTTGCCCGCCAGTTGCGGGTGATGGATGAGCGTGCGCAGTGCAATCAGCGTCGGCGCTTCTACGCCAACCGGAGTGCGCGGGGCGTAGGCCTCATCGCGCTCACCGCGTTTACCATTCTTGCTCCAGGGCTTCTTGTCCCATTTCTTGCCGCCGGCACCGGGTTTCTTCGGAGTCCAATCCTGCTGGGGCGTATACGCCTCCTGCGGTTGGAAGTCGGAATAATCCGGCATGGCATCGTAATCCATGCCTGGATCGTAGGCGGGTGGCGCATCCTGGGGGGCGCTATGCACCAGCTGGCTCACGGCTTCGCCGCTCAGCCCGGTAATTTCCAGCAGGCGTTGGCGCATCAAGGTGCGCAAATTGGCGCCCGGGACCTTGTCGATCAACGGCGCCGCGAGGGTGGCCATATGGGCCTTGCCTTCAAGCGAGCGCGGGTCGGCTTCTTCGGTCAATTGCTGGAAGAAATAGTCCGCCAGCGGCTGTGCATGTTGATTGATGCGCGCACGGAACGCGTCGGTGCCTTCCGAGCGCACCAGGGTGTCCGGGTCTTCGCCCTCGGGCAAGAACAGAAAACGTGCGCGGCGCCCATCCTGCAGGCTCGACAGCGTGGCCTCAAGCGCGCGCCAGGCGGCGTTGCGGCCGGCCTGGTCGCCGTCGAAACAGAACAGCACGCTGGGCACGACGCGGAACAGGCGCTTCAAGTGCTCTTCGCTGGTGGCGGTGCCGAGAGTGGCAACCGCATTGCGCAGCCCCTGCTGGGCCAGGGCGATGACGTCCATATAGCCTTCAACCACGATGATCTCGTCGAGGTTGCGGTTGTTCTTGCGCGCTTCGAACAGGCCGTAGAGTTCCTGGCCTTTATGGAAAACCGCGGTTTCCGGGGAGTTCAGGTACTTGGGTTTGTCGTCGCCCAATACTCGGCCGCCGAAAGCGATGATGCGGCCGCGGCTGTCGCGGATCGGAAACATCACGCGGTCACGGAAGCGGTCATAACGTTTGCCGGTCTCGGCGTTTTCCACCAGCAGGCCGGCGTCAATCATGGCTTTTTGCTGAAGCGTATCGCTGCTCAGGTGCTTGTACAGGTTGTCCCAGCCGGGGGGGGCAAAACCGAGGCCGAAGTCCCGGGCGATTTCGCCGGTGAGGCCGCGGCCCTTGAGGTAATCGACAGCGGCTTTGCGCTGCGGATGGGTTTTAAGCGCCTGCCGATAGAAGTCGGCAGCGGCGGTCAATAGCGGGTACAGCGGCGAGTCGGTGGGTTGTCGCGGCTTGTGCGCACGGCCACTTTCTTCGCGGGGGATTTCCATACCGGCGGCTTTCGCCAGGTCCTCGACGGCCTGGGGGAAATCCAGGTTGTCGTGGTCCATCAGGAAGCCGAGGGCGTTGCCGCCGGCGCCGCACCCGAAGCAGTAATAGAACTGCTTGTCCGGGCTGACACTGAACGACGGGGTTTTTTCTTTATGGAACGGGCAGCAGGCGGTGTAGTTCTTGCCGGCTTTTTTCAGTTGCACGCGGGAGCTGACTACATCGACGATGTCGGTGCGGTTAAGAAGGTCGTCAATAAAGCTCTGGGGAATCAGCCCGGCCATGGCGTTCTCGTCATCACTGCGTGTAAATGAGGGCCCGTGAAATGTTCAAGCGCACGTAGGGTGCCTGATCATTATCGTCTGCATGGGATGTCAGAGAGTGTATCTGTCGAACATTCGCTGACGTTAATCTCTATCAGTGTCCGACGAATAAAAGTTGCCCGTGAGTCCGGTCTTGACCAGCGGTTGGTCTCGGAAGCTCATCAATGGGCACAGTCGACACAGTTGATCGTCTGCTTGAAGAATAGGGTGTGCTCGTCAGTAGCCTTGTTAGGCTCGTCAGAAGAGACGTGCACCGCTGGCAAAAGAGCCAGTCCTGACGTGTGAAGCGGTGTCTCGGTCGCGTGTGCGGCGTCGACGATGAAGCATCAAGCGATATCCGCAAATGCCAACAGCCCGGCTGAGGGCCGGGCTTGGCAGAAGCTTGCTACGAACGTCTGTGTATTAGTACAGACGAACGGCGCGGCGCTGCTCGCGCTGAACTTTCTTGGCGTGACGCTTAACAGCGGCTGCTGCTTTACGCTTACGCTCAGAAGTTGGCTTCTCATAAAATTCGCGGCTACGAACTTCAGCCAGAACACCGGCTTTTTCGCAGGAGCGCTTGAAACGACGCAGAGCTACGTCGAAGGGTTCGTTCTCTTTTACTTTGACGGCTGGCATCCAGAGCTACCTTCTTTCATTACCGGGATCAACGTTCTCGTCGCAAAAAATTCGCGGCTGAGGTCGTCGGTTTTTAAGGGTTGCGGATGTTAACCCCTCATTGGCAGGAATGCAAAGCCTCTGATCGAAAACCGCTAGGCGGGAGGGGGAGTGGGGACTATTATGCGCGCCTTCGAATTCAGCCTCTACAAGGCGCAAACCCATGCTAGTACTGGGACTTGAAACCTCCTGCGACGAAACCGGTGTCGCACTTTACGACAGTGAACGCGGGCTCCTGGCCGATGCGCTGTTCAGTCAGATCGACCTGCATCGCGCCTATGGCGGGGTGGTGCCGGAGCTTGCCAGCCGTGATCACGTCAAACGTATGCTGCCGTTGATCCGCCAGGTGTTGAATGAGGCTGGCTGCGTGCCGACCGAGATCGACGCGATTGCCTATACCGCAGGCCCGGGATTGGTCGGAGCCCTGCTGGTTGGGGCTTCCTGTGCCCAGGCGCTGGCGTTTGCCTGGGGTATTCCGGCCCTTGGCGTGCACCACATGGAGGGCCATTTACTGGCACCGATGCTGGAAAAAACACCGCCAGCGTTCCCGTTCGTCGCTTTGTTGGTTTCGGGGGGGCATACGCAGCTGGTTCAGGTCGACGGCATCGGCCAATACACGTTGTTGGGCGAGTCGCTGGACGACGCCGCTGGCGAAGCGTTCGACAAGACCGCGAAGATGATGGGGCTCAATTACCCCGGCGGTCCGGAAATCGCCCGCCTCGCCGAAAAAGGCGTGGCCGGTCGTTATACGTTCCCACGGCCGATGTGCGATCGCCCTGGTTTGATGTTCAGCTTCAGCGGCTTGAAAACCTCCGCATTGAATACCTGGCAGCAGAGCGTCAGCGCCGGGGACGACGGCGAGCAAGCCCGTTGCGACATCGCGCTGGCGTTCCAGCAGGCCGTGGTAGAGACTTTGACCATCAAGTGCAAGCGCGCCCTGAAGCAGGCAGGCATGAAGCGATTGGTGATTGCCGGCGGGGTCAGTGCCAACAAGGCCTTGCGCAGCGCGTTGGAGAAAATGCTCGGCGAGATGAAGGGGGACGTGTTCTACGCGCGCCCTGAGTTCTGCACCGACAACGGCGCAATGATCGCCTACGCCGGCTGCCAACGCCTGCAGGCCGGGCAACATGAAAGCCTGGCGATCAGCGTGCAGGCACGTTGGCCGATGGAGCAGTTGTCGCCGTTGTAAGGGTTAGCGTGGACGCTAACTAAAAATGCCGTTCGCGCCCGGCAAACAGGTCGCGTAGATTGCCGCGGTGGCGCCAGACGATCAGCAGTGTCAGCACGCTCATCGGCAGCAGCGCCGCCGGTTCTTGCCAGGCCAGCAACGGCAGGGTGAGCGGTGTGGCGATCAGCGCAGCCAACGAGCTGGTACGGGTCAGGTAGAACGTCAGCAGCCAGGCGAGCACCGCCAGCAATGCCGCCGGAGGGTAAATCCCCAGCAGCATGCCGGCCGCCGTGGCCACGCCTTTGCCGCCGCGAAAGCGGAAGTAGAGGGGGAGCAGGTGGCCCAGGACGGCGCATATGCCCACCCAGGCCTGCTGTTGCAGGGTAAGGCCGACGAAGCTGGCGATCAGCACGGGCAGCAGGCCCTTGCAGATGTCGCCGAGCAGCGTCAGCACGGCGAGCTTCTTGCCCGCCAGGCGCAACATATTGGTGGCACCGGCATTGCCTGAGCCACTCATTCGCGGATCGGGATTTCCCGTCAGGCGGCTGAGCAAAATGGCAAAGGACAGCGAGCCGAGCAGGTAGGCGAGAATCGCCAGTGACCAAAACATGCTAACTATTCCGGGCGAGGACGCCCTGATTCTAACGGGGCATCGCGCCCTTGTCGTGCTGCGGAGAAGAGTGCTTGGACAGAGTGTTTATCGAAGGCCTGGAAGTCGACACCGTGATCGGAGCCTACGACTGGGAGCGCGGAATCCGTCAATGCCTGCGCCTGGACCTGAGCTTCGCCTGGGATAACCGCCCGGCCGCCGCCGGTGACGACCTGACCCTGGCGCTGGATTATGCCAGCGTGTCCACGCGTATCCAGGCCTTTGCCGAGCAATCCCAATACCAATTGGTGGAAACCTTCGCCGAACGCCTGGCGCACGTGCTGATGAGTGAATTCCAGATTCCCTGGCTGCACCTCAAATTGACCAAGCCGGGTGCCGTCGCGGCGGCCAAAGGTGTGGGCGTGGAGATCGAGCGCGGATGTCGCTGACTCAGGTTTACCTTGGCCTTGGCAGTAATATCGAGC
Organism: Pseudomonas sp.; assembly: GCF_030147005.1. Classification (GTDB taxonomy): domain Bacteria; phylum Pseudomonadota; class Gammaproteobacteria; order Pseudomonadales; family Pseudomonadaceae; genus Aquipseudomonas. The sequence continues at coordinate 47,660 of NZ_JASLAW010000095.1, read as the reverse complement.
GCGAGCTTAATTTACGTGCGGGACTCGATGCGCTGGCGAGCTTTTTGACGGACATGCGGTGTTCGGCGGTGTTCGAAAGTCAACCGGTGGGTATCAAGAGCGGGCCGTTCTTTAATCTGGTGGTGTCGGCCGGTACCGACCTTCCGTTGATGGAGCTGGACCGTCGATTGAAACTCATCGAGGCCGAAAATGGCCGCTATGCGCCCGATCGTAAAGGGCTGCCGCTGGATATCGACGTGTTGCTGTATGGCGATCTAGTGGGTAATTTCGACGGTTTGATCCTGCCGCGGGCGGAGATCCTGAAAAACGCTTTCGTGTTATGGCCGCTGTCGATGATGGCGCCGGATCGTATTCACCCCGAGGCGGGCAAGACAATGTTGGAACTATGGCGCGATGCGCGAATCGACCAGGTGCTGGCGCCTGTCAGGTTTGAATGGCAGGGCCAGCAACTCACGCCGAACGCTCTTCTGTAGGGCTGAGCTTATTGTGGGGAGGAATGCTCCTTGTAGGTTTTGAGGGCCTTGAGCCGTTCGCGCTTGAGCGCCTCGCCCAGCTCTGGGCCTTTGAAGCCTTTCTCCAGCAGGGGCGCCACTGCTACCTCGCGTGCAGCCTTCGCCGCACCACGCAAGTAATCGGCCTGTGGATAACTGCGCCGTTCAAAACCCTTGCGGCCCCGTGCATCCATCTCGCAGGCGACCACAAACTCCTCAAAGCGTTGCGGCCGACGGTAAACGTCGAAACTTTGCAGCAACTCCAATAATGTCGAAGCCTTCAGCTCCAAGGCTCGATGCCCGTGGGTGTGGTATTGGCCCACCAGCAGCGCCAGTTCCTGGCATTCCTTTGGCACCTTGAAGCGTTCATTGACAGCCTTGATCAGCTTCAAGCCTCGATGTTCGTGAGCAATATGCTGCGGTAACTTATCCACAGGCGTCAGACCCTTGCCCAAGTCATGCAGCAGGCACGCCCACCGTACGGTCAGCGGCTGTTTGTGTAAGGCAGCCTGCTCTAGCACGCTTAACGTATGTAGGCCGGTGTCGATCTCGGGGTGATGAGCTTCGGGTTGCGGTACGCCGAACAGCGCGTCCACTTCCGGCATCAGGGTTTTCAGCGCATCGCAGTCGCGCAGCACCTGGATAAACACCTGGGGCTGATCTTCCATCAGGGCTCGGGAAATTTCCTTCCAGCTGCGCTCCGGTGTCAACGCTTCCAGTTCGCCGGATTCGCTGAGCTGGCGCATCAGCTCCAGCGTTTCAGGAGCCACGGTGAACCCGAGGTGCGCATAGCGCGCGGCGAACCGCGCAACGCGCAGTACTCGCAGCGGATCTTCGGCGAAAGCGGGCGAAACGTGGCGTAAAATGCGCGCATCCAGGTCGCGCTGGCCATGGTAGGGGTCGGTCAGATTGCCGTCATCGTCTTCGGCCATGGCATTGATGGTCAGGTCGCGACGGATCAGGTCTTCTTCCAGCGTGACGTCGGGGCTGGCGTGAAACACGAAGCCACCGTAGCCCCTGCCACTTTTACGCTCGGTGCGGGCGAGGGCGTATTCATCGCCGTTCTTCGGGTCCAGGAACACGGGGAAGTCAGCACCGACCGGCTTGAAGCCTTTGGCATGCATCTCTTCGGTGGTGGCGCCAACGACGACGCGGTCGATATCGGTCACCTTGATGCCCAGCAGACGATCACGCACCGCGCCGCCGACTTTATAGATTTTCATGAAAAAGCCTCCATTAGCAGCACAGGATACCGCCTGTGCCTGGCCAATGGAGGCTTTGCCGTTTCAGAGATGCACGACAGCCAGGTCCAAGCGGCCGTAGTCGTTGTCGTTATGATCGCTTCGCGGTGGAACATGGTGGGTTTTGATTATCTGGTCGCCTTGCAGGGTTTCCAGGTGGATATCGAAGCCCCACAGCCGGTGCAGATGCTTGAGCACTTCCTCGGTGGATTCGCCCAAGGGTTTGCGGTCGTGCTGCTGGTGACGCAAGGTCAGCGAGCGGTCCCCCCGCACGTCGATGCTGTAGATCTGAACGTTGGGTTCGCGGTTGCCCAGATTGTATTGCGCCGCCAACGTCTCGCGGATAGTTCGATAGCCTGGCTCGTCATGGATGGCTGGCACGACCAGGTCATCCTTGAGGTCGTCATCCATGATGCTGAACAGCTTGAGGTCGCGAATGACCTGGGGGGACAGGTACTGCAAGATGAAGCTCTCATCCTTGAAACTGCTCATGGCGAACTTGATGGTGGAGAGCCAGTCGCTGCCGGCGATTTCCGGGAACCAGTGACGGTCTTCGTCGGTGGGGTGCTCGCACATGCGGCGGATATCCCGGTACATCGCAAAGCCCAACGCATAGGGATTGATGCCGTTGTAGTACGGGCTATCGAACCCGGGCTGGAACACTACGCTGGTGTGGGAGGTGAGGAACTCCATCATGAAACCGTCGGTGACCAGGCCTTCGTCGTACAGGTCGTTCATCAGCGTGTAGTGCCAGAACGTCGCCCAGCCTTCATTCATCACCTGAGTCTGACGCTGTGGATAAAAGTACTGGGCGATCTTGCGCACGATTCGCACAATTTCCCGTTGCCATGGCTCCAGCAGCGGCGCATGTTTTTCCAGGAAATACAGGATGTTTTCCTGTGGTTCGGCAGGGAAGCGCGCATTGTCCTTGTCATTATTTTTATCGGCACGCTTTGGAATGGTGCGCCACAAATCGTTGATCTGTTTCTGCAGGTGTTCTTCACGCTCCTTTTGGCGCAGGCGTTCTTCCTCGGCTGAAATCGGATAGGGGCGTTTGTAACGGTCAACGCCGTAGTTCATCAAGGCGTGGCAGGAATCGAGCAAGTCCTCCACCGCGTCGATGCCGTGGCGCTCCTCGCATTGCATGATGTACTGCTTGGCGAACACCAGGTAATCGATGATCGAACTGGCATCGGTCCAGGTGCGGAACAGGTAGTTGCCCTTGAAAAAACTGTTGTGCCCATAGCACGCGTGGGCCACCACCAGCGCTTGCATGCAAATAGTGTTTTCTTCCATCAGGTACGCAATGCATGGGTCGGAGTTGATCACGATCTCGTAGGCCAACCCCATCTGGCCGCGCGTGTAGGACTTTTCGGTGCTGAGAAAGTGTTTGCCATAGGACCAATGGTGATAACCCAGCGGCATGCCGACGGAGGCGTAGGCATCCATCATCTGTTCGGCAGTGATCACTTCGATCTGATTGGGGTAAGTGTCCAGCGCATAACCCGCCGCGATGCGGCTGATTTCCCGGTCATAGGCCTGGATCAGTTCAAAGGTCCACTCGGACCCGGTGGAAATAGGTTGGCGCTTATGCTCTTTTTTGGCGGTCATGTCACTAACCTGCGCTGGAAGAGTTCACGGAAGACCGGGTAGATATCGCCGGCCGAGACCAGTTGCTGTTGGGCGAACGTATCGGCAAAGGCGTCGCCGATGCGCTCGTATTCGAACCACAGCGCCTGGTGCTCACGGGGGGTAATTTCGACATAGGTGTAGTACTGCACGAAAGGCATGATCTGGTTGATCAGGATGTCGCGGCAGATCGGCGAGTCATCGTTCCAGTTGTCACCGTCGGAAGCTTGGGCCGCATAGATGTTCCATTCATTGGCCGGGTAGCGCTCGGCCATGATTTCCTGCATCAGCTTCAGGGCGCTGGAGACAATGGTGCCGCCGGTTTCGCGCGAGTAGAAGAACTCTTCTTCGTCCACTTCCCGGGCGCTGGTGTGATGGCGGATGAACACCACCTCGATCTTGTCGTAGTTTCGCTTCAGGAACAGGTACAGCAGGATAAAGAAACGTTTGGCGATGTCCTTGGTGGCCTGGGTCATGGAGCCGGACACGTCCATCAGGCAGAACATCACGGCCTTGGAGCTGGGGTTGGGTTGCTTGACCAAGAGGTTGTACTTCAAGTCAAAAGTATCGAGGAAAGGCACGCGGTGAATGCGCGCGCTGAGTTTCTCGATTTCTGCCTCTATTTCCTGGATATCGCCGAAGTTATCCGGCTCTTCGCGCTTCAAGCGGGCCAACTCTTCCTTCGCCTGCTTCAATTTTGCACGGCTGCTGCCTGAGAGGGCGATACGTCGGGCGTGGGCTGAACGCAGGGTACGGATGATGTTGATACGGGACGGGTTGCCCTCGTTGCTGATACCCGCACGCACGGTTTTGAACGTGTCGGTGCCGGTCAGGTTGCGTTTGACCAGGTTGGGCAATTCAAGATCCTCGAACATGAATTCGAGAAACTCCTCCTGGGTGATCTGGAAGACGAATTCGTCCATTCCTTCGCCGGAGTTGCCGGCCTTGCCCGCGCCCTTGCCTCCACCGCCACCTTGAGGACGTGGAATGTGTTCACCCGTGGTGAATTCCTTGTTGCCGGGGTGCACCACCGTCTGTTTACCGCCCCGGCCGTGATGCAGCACGGGTTCGTCGATGTCGCGTCCGGGAATACTGATTTGTTCGCCATGTTCCATGTCGGTGATGGAACGGCGGCTGACGGCCTCTTCAACGGCCTTTTTGATGTGGTCACGGTAACGCCGCAGGAAACGCTGGCGGTTTACCGTGCTCTTGTTCTTGCCATTGAGGCGTCGGTCGATCACATAGCTCATGGGGAGCCCTCCGGGCAGCTTCACGTTACAAGCTTCAAGCCGCGAGCTGGAAGCTTAAGGACAAGCGGTCGACTGCCAGGCGGAATGCCTGGCAGTGAGCGCCTGTCGCTGCCTTACTGCGATTTGCGCACCCGCAGGTACCACTCGGAGAGCAGTCGTACCTGTTTGTCGGTGTAGCCGCGCTCGACCATTCGTGTGACGAAGTCGTTGTGTTTTTGCTGATCCTCTTTGCTGGCCTTGGCATTGAAGCTGATAACCGGCAGCAGGTCCTCGGTGTTGGAGAACATCTTCTTCTCGATCACCACCCGCAGCTTCTCGTAGCTGAGCCAGGTTGGATTCTTGCCGTTGTTATTGGCGCGGGCGCGCAGCACGAAGTTGACGATTTCGTTGCGGAAATCCTTCGGATTGCTGATGCCGGCGGGTTTCTCGATCTTCTCCAACTCCTCGTTGAGCGCCACGCGGTTGAGGATTTCGCCGGTTTCCGGGTCGCGGTATTCCTGGTCCTGAATCCAGAAATCGGCGTACAGCACGTAGCGGTCGAAGATGTTCTGGCCGTACTCGCTGTACGACTCCAGGTAGGCGGTCTGGATTTCCTTGCCGATGAACTCGATGTAGCGCGGCGCCAGGTATTCCTTGAGGAAGCGCAGATAGCGCTCGCGGGTTTCGGCCTGGAATTGTTCCTGTTCGATCTGCTGCTCCAGCACGTACAACAGGTGCACCGGGTTGGCGGCGATCTCGTGGGGGTCGAAGTTGAAAACCTTGGAAAGGATCTTGAACGCGAAGCGCGTCGACAGCCCGTTCATGCCTTCATCGACGCCCGCCGTGTCGCGGTATTCCTGGATCGATTTGGCCTTGGGATCGGTGTCCTTGAGGTTCTCACCATCGTACACGCGCATTTTCGAGTAGATATTCGAGTTCTCCGGCTCCTTGAGGCGCGACAGCACGGTGAACTGCGCGAGCATCTTCAGGGTGTCGGGTGCGCAATGGGCCTTGGCCAGGGAGCTGTTGAACAGCAGTTTGTCGTAGATCTTGATTTCATCGCTGACCCGCAGGCAGTACGGCACCTTGACGATGTAGATACGGTCGATGAAGGCTTCGTTGTTCTTGTTGTTGCGGAAGGTGTGCCACTCCGATTCGTTGGAGTGGGCCAGCAGGATACCGGTGAACGGAATCGCGCCCAGGCCTTCGGTACTGTTGTAGTTACCTTCCTGGGTGGCCGTAAGCAGCGGGTGCAGCACCTTGATCGGCGCCTTGAACATCTCCACGAACTCCATCAGCCCCTGGTTGGCCCGGCACAGCGCGCCCGAGTAACTGTAAGCGTCGGCGTCGTTCTGCGGGAATTCTTCCAGTTTGCGAATATCGACCTTGCCCACCAGCGCCGAAATGTCCTGGTTGTTTTCGTCGCCCGGCTCAGTCTTGGCGACGCCGATCTGGTTGAGAATCGACGGGTAGAGTTTGACCACACGGAACTGGCTGATATCGCCACCAAACTCGGCCAGGCGCTTGGTGGCCCAGGGCGACATGATGGTATTGAGGTAGCGCCGCGGGATACCGAAGTCTTCTTCGAGGATCGCGCCATCTTCGGTGGCGTTGAACAGGCCCAGGGGCGATTCGAACACTGGAGAGCCCTTGATTGCGTAGAAGGGCACTTTTTCGATCAGTTGTTTGAGTTTTTCGGCCAGGGACGACTTGCCGCCGCCAACGGGGCCGAGCAGGTAGAGGATCTGTTTCTTCTCCTCCAGGCCTTGGGCAGCATGGCGGAAGTAGGAGACGATCTGGTCGATGCATTCTTCCATTCCGTGGAAGTCTTCAAAGGCCGGGTAACGCCGGATCACCTTGTTGGAGAATATCCGCGACAGGCGCGAATTGTTCGAGGTGTCTACCAGCTCCGGCTCGCCAATCGCCAGCAGCAGGCGTTCTGCGGCAGACGCGTAGGTGCTGCGGTCCCGTTTGCACAGCTCGAGATACTCTTGAAGCGTGAGTTCTTCCTGTTGTGTGGACTCGAAACGTTGTTGGAAGTGGCTAAAGATACTCATGACGTCGTCACCTCGCTCGATACGTGGAGCCGACGACGGATCAATCAGTCGATGCTGGCAGTCATTGACGTTCGCCAATGGCTGTTTTCCCCCCAGAACACCCTTAAACGCTACCGATGACCCGCCCGCCGGTGTACCGGCTCTCCCCTGATTTGGATGGCCTGCGCTTAAGGATAGTTCGGAATCGGGGAGGTCAAGGCGTGATGCGTAATTAGTTTGGCGGCGCCGTTCGTCAGAAACGGCGCAAGCCCAAGTGGTACGCGGGGTAGCGGGGTGTGAAAAAAATTATTGCGAATCGCCTGAAGAAATTTCCGCAGGATAAGTCGTACGCCACAGCTCAAAGCCGCCGTCCAGGCTATAGACGTCAGAGAAGCCTTGGCTGGCCAGGTAGGCCGCAGCGCTTTGACTGGAATTACCGTGGTAACACGCCACGATCACCGGCGCGTCTAGGTCGGCGGCGCGGATGAAGTCGGCAATGTTGACGTTGTCCAGATGCTGGGCTCCGCTGATATGGGCCGCGGCATACGTTGGCTGGTCACGGATATCGACGACCACAGCGCCTTGCTCGCGCAGTATCTGGGCTTGTTCGGGAGGGATACGTTTGAATTCTGTCATGGCGGGCTCCTATGGCTTGGCGGCGGCCGGCTGTGTAGTGGGCAGGGGGGATTCGCACTGGCAGCTGATGCGCTCGCCGGTGTCGATGTTCATCAGGGTCATGGCGCCGCCCCACACGCAGCCGGTGTCGAGGGCGAAAACACCGGGCTCGTCGCACTTGCCTTCCAGGGCCGCCCAGTGACCAAAGATGATTTTCGTGTCGCGGATTTTGCGTTCCTTGTGAGCAAACCAGGGCTCATAGCCAGGCAGCGCACTGTCGGCGCCTTCCTTGCTTTTGAGGTCGAGTTTGCCCTCGGCGGTGCAGAAGCGCATGCGCGTGAAATAATTGGTGATCACCCGCAGACGCGTGACGCCGGTGAGGTCGTTGTCCCACTTCAGCGGCTCGTTGCCGTACATGCCGTCGAGGTAGGCGGTGTACAGGTTGTCATCGGCCAGGGCGCTTTCGACTTCGGCTGCGCATTTGAGGGCTTTTTTCAATGTCCACTGGGGCGGAATACCTGCATGGACCAGGGCCATATTGCGGCTTTCGTCGTAATGCATGATTTTTTGCCGACGCAGCCAGTCGAGCAGCTCGGCGCGATCCGGTGCTTCGAGGATTTCCCGCAGGGTATCGCCCTTTTTCAGGCGTTCGATGTTATGGCCGGCCGCGAGCAGGTGCAGGTCATGGTTACCCAGTACGCATACCAGCGAATCGCGCAGGTTATAGAGGTAACGCAAGGTTTCCAGAGACTGTGGGCCACGATTGACCAAATCGCCGACCAGCCACAGACGATCGTTGGCCGGGTCGAAGCTGACGCGTTCGAGCAGGCACTTGAGGGGCTCCAGGCAGCCTTGCAGGTCACCGACCGCATACGTCGCCATCAGTGCAGGGCTCCGGGCACGGCCAGGCGGAAGGGCTTGATGATCGCGTCGAACAATTTGCCGTCGGTAGCTTTCATTTGATACGAGCCTTGCATAGTGCCGACCTTGGAGGCCATCACCGTACCGCTGCTGTAGGTATGGCTGGCGCCGATGTCGATCAACGGTTGCTGGCCGACGACACCCGCGCCGCGTACTTCTTCGACTTGACCGTCACCGTCGGTGATCACCCAGTGGCGTGACAGCAGCTTGGCCGGCACCAGCCCGTTGTTTTTCACCGTGATGGTGTAAGCAAAGGCAAAGCGGTTGTGTTCAGGTTGCGATTGGTCCGCCAGGAAGCGGGTGACGACGCTTACGTCGATCTGGTAACGAGGATCGGACATGCAAGAGGCCTTAAAAGCAAAAGCGGAGGACAGCAGATGCGGATCAGTCTAGGCCAAGAGGAGGGCACTAGGCCAGACATGTGTCTGGGTGACGGCCTGCGAGATGACCGGTGCAACGCATTCAAAATGTGGGAGCGGCTTGCCCGCGATGGTGGCGTGTCAGTTTGCAAATGTTGACTGATACACCGCTATCGCGGGCAATCCCGCTCCACATTTGTTTATTCCGTTGCTGTGACGGGCTGGATCGCAAGCTGGTCGGCCAGGCGCACGAATGCGGCCAGGTCCAGTTGCTCGGGGCGCAGGCTGCCGTCAATACCAGCCGCTTCGATTTCAGCATTGCTCAGCAGTGCCTTGAGCGTATTGCGCAGGGTCTTGCGGCGTTGGTTGAACGCCTCGCGCACGACGCGCTCAAGCAGTTTGTGGTCCTTGGCCGGGTGCGGCAGTACGGCATGGGGCACCAGGCGCACGATGGCCGAGTCGACCTTCGGTGGTGGGTTGAACGCGCCAGGGCCGACGTTGAACAGGTGTTCGACGCGGCAGTGGTACTGAACCATGATCGACAGACGGCCCCAGTCACCGCCACCTGGGCCGGCAGCCAAGCGTTCCACCACTTCCTTTTGCAGCATGAAGTGCATGTCACGGATGATGCCGGCGTTATTCAACAGGTGGAAAATCAGCGGTGTGGAGATGTTGTACGGCAGGTTGCCCACTACTCGCAGGCTGTTAGGCGCGGCATTCAGGCTGTTGAAGTCGAACTTCAAAGCGTCGCCCTGGTGCAGATTGAAGTTGGGCTTGTCGGCAAACTGCTGGTTGAGGATCGGGATCAGGTCCTTATCCAGCTCAACCACGTCCAGTTGACCGCCGCTGGCCAGCAGGCCTTGGGTCAATGCGCCTTGGCCTGGGCCGATTTCCAGCAGGCGGTCGCAGGGTTTTGCATGGATAGAGCGCAGAATGCGGTCGATCACGCCAGCGTCGTGCAGGAAGTTTTGCCCGAAGCGCTTGCGCGCCCGGTGTTGGTAATGCTCGGTCATATACGGGTCTCGGCCATCTGATAGGCGGTTTCCAGGGCCACACGCAGGCTGCCGGTATCGATCTTGCCGCTGCCCACCAGGTCCAGGGCAGTGCCATGGTCGACGGAGGTGCGGATGATCGGCAGGCCCAGTGTCACGTTGACTGCGGCGCCGAAGCCTTTGTATTTCAGCACGGGCAGCCCCTGGTCATGGTACATCGCCAGCACTGCGTCGCAGTGCTCCAGATATTTGGGGGTAAACAGAGTGTCTGCAGGCAGTGGGCCGCGCAGGTCCATGCCTTCTTGGCGCAGACGCTCTAATGTCGGTTCAATGATGTCGATTTCTTCATGGCCCAAATGGCCGCCTTCACCGGCGTGAGGGTTGAGCCCACAGACCAGGATGCGCGGTTGGGCAATGCCGAATTTGTGTTGCAGATCGGCGTGCAGGATACGCGTGACGCGTTCTATACGCTCGGCGGTGATGGCGTCAGCGATATCGCGCAGCGGCAGATGGGTGGTGACCAGAGCGACGCGAAGGCCACGGGTGGCCAGCATCATTACCACTTGTTCGGTATGGGTGAGTTCGGCGAGGAATTCGGTATGGCCGGAAAAGGCAATACCGGATTCGTTAATCACGCCTTTATGTACGGGGGCGGTGATCATGCCGGCGAAATCGCCGTCGATGCAGCCTTGGCCGGCGCGGGTCAGGGTTTCCAGCACAAAGGCCGCATTGGCCGTGTCCAGTCGCCCGGCGACTACCTTGGCTTGCAGGGGGGTGTCCCACACATACAGGCTGCCCGGCGGAGCTGGCAGGTCTGGCCAGTTGCCCGGTGCGACGCTCAGCAGATTGACGGCCACACCCAGTTGCGCGGCCCGCTCAAGGAGCAGGTCGCGGCTGGTAATGGCAATCAGGGGATGTGGCTGGGGTTGCGAGGCGAGCAGCAGGCACAGGTCTGGACCAATGCCGGCCGGCTCACCGGGTGTTACCGCGAAACGCTGGGGTTTCACTGCACTGCCTGGTCGGTGCCTGTTTGCTCGGCGCCTGGCAGCTTGTTTTCTACGTAGGCTTCGTCACGGATCTGACGCAACCAGGTTTGCAGCTCTTCGTCGTACTTGCGGTTACGCAGAACGGTCAAGGCTTGTTGCTCGCGGGCCTGGTTGGTGTTGTCGGTGGCGCGACGGCCAAGGACTTCCAGCACATGCCAGCCGTATTGGGTCTTGAAGGGTTTGGACAGCACGCCTTGCGGCGTATCGGCCATCACCTGCTGGAACTCGGGCACCAGGGCTTTCGGATCGATCCAGTTCAGGTCGCCGCCGTTGAGGGCAGAACCCGGGTCTTCCGAAAAGCTCTTGGCCAGGGTGGCGAAGTCTTCACCGTTTTCGATGCGGTCATAGATCTTCTGGGCCAGCTCTTTGGTTTGTGCTTCGGTGCGGATTTCGCTTGGTTTGACCAGGATGTGACGAACGTGTACTTCGTCTTTGAGCGAGGTCTCGCCGCCGCGCTTGCCCAGCAGCTTGAGAATGATAAAACCGCCTGGGGTGCGTGCCGGCTGGGTAATGTCACCCACATTCATGGCACTGAGCTCGCGGTCGAACGGGGGGGGCAGTTGAGCGGCTTTACGCCAGCCCATGTCACCGCCGTCGAGTGCGTTGTCGCTACCGGACTGGGCAATCGCCATTTGAGCGAAGTCAGCACCAGCCTTGAGGCGGTCGTAGATCGCCTTGGTCTTGGCCGCGGCGGCATTAAGCTGCTCGGCGTTGGCGCTGTCTGGCGTTGGGATCAGGATGTTGGCCAGGTGCAGCTCTTCGGAGAGTTGCATCTTGCCCAGGTCCGAGGCCAGGAAGTTCTTCACTTCCTGCTCCGACACCTGAACCCGCTCCGCTACGCGACGCTGGCGTACACGGCTGATGATCATTTCACGCTTGATCTGGTCACGAGCGTCCTCATAGGACAGGCCATCGTGCGCCAGGGCTGCGCGGAACTGATCGATACTCATGTTGTTGCGTTGAGCGATGGTACCGACGGCCTGGTTCAGCTCTTCGTCCGAAATACGGATGCCGGACCGTTCGCCGATCTGCAGTTGCAGGTTTTCGACGATCAGACGTTCCAGCACCTGAGGTTCCAGGACGCTGGTCGGCGGTACACCACCGCCACGCTTGGCGATGGTTTGCTGAACTTCCTTGACCCGTTGGTCCAGCTGGCTCTGCATGATCACGTCGTTATCGACGATCGCCGCTACTTTATCCAGCTGTTGCACCGCGGCATGCGCCGATGCGGCACCCAGGAACAGCGCGCCCAGCACTAGCGGGCGCAAACACTCAGAAAGCTTTGTCTTCACGTTCACGATAACCTTCAATGCCTTTGTCGAGGAAGCTCTCTACCTTGGCGCCGGTCAGGCCGCCGAGTCCTTTGAGGACGATCTGGAAGAAGAGCCCGTGGTCACCCTTTTCGTTCTGAGGGGCGAGCTGCGTATATTCGTCGTTGGAAACCCAGTAACGGTTGATGACACGAAGCTTCCAGCAGCAGTTGTCGTACTCGAAACCACCGAAGGCTTCCAGCGTGCGGTTGCGGGCATAGTCATACTGCCAGCGGGTGATCAGGTTCCACTGCGGAACGATCGGCCACATCATCGAGAAGTCGTGTTGTTGGATTTTGTAGTAATCCTTCACGAAGTTCGTATCACCCTCCTGGCCGAAGTCGCCACCAAACTGCCATTTGCCGGTCAGTTGGTTGTAAACAACCTGGTCGTTGCGATAGCGATAGCCGAGGTTGACGACCTTGTTCGGGTTGTCTTCCGGCTGGTAATGGAACATCGCACTGCCAGAGCGGGCGCTATGACTGTCGGTATCCCAGTTGTAGTCGGCAGTGGCGCGCCAGTCGCGGTTGAAGCGGAACTCGTATTCCAATGCAATTGGCGAAACGTTGGAATGCGCATCATCACGCGTCTTGGCGTCGACGCCTGGCAATTGGACTTCGCGGTCCTTGAAGTACATCGCTTGGCCGATGGAGGCGCGCTGGCGTTCAAAGCCATTTTCCTCGATCCAACGGCTAGTAAGGCCAAAGGACAGCTTGTTCTCGTCACCGATCCGGTCAGAGCCGCTGAAGCGGTTATCACGGAACAGCGATGAGTAGCTGAACGAGTTTTCGCTGGTATCGAAAACAGGGATCTCGGTTTGGTCTTTATTCGGTACGTAGAGGTAGAACGCACGAGGTTCGAGGGTTTGGTTGTAGTCCTTACCGAACCAATTGGTTTTACGGTCGAAGTACAAGCCGCTGTCGATGCTCGCGATAGGGACGGCGCGATCTTGCGCGCTTTCAAATTTCTGGTTTGCTGGCAATTGCGACTTGCCTGTACCGTCAAGGTCAAGATCATACTTGGTATAGACGTACTTCAACTTCGGCGTCAAGAAGCCGTAGGACCAGTTCATCGGATACGACACGGCTGGAGCCAGGTTCAGGCGTGTACCGTTTGCTCGGGTAAGGCCGGTAACGTTGGTATCGAGACGACGCGTCACGAGTCCGTTTTCATCGGTAAAGTTACCGTTCTCCAGATCCCGATCAAAGCGGACGGCCTCAGTTTCATAGCTGAAGTCCAGGCCGCCCGGATGAAATGGCAGTTGGCCGTTCAGGGTGAGCTGCGGCAACCGATCATACGGTGTGATTTGAGTGATTGTTGCCAGTTGATAGGACTGGACGTTCAAGCGGGCCTGATAAGAGTCGCCCCGATACGTCAAGGAGCCCTGCTGGTTGAGAGCATCCTGGCTCTCAACTCCTTCCTCAAACGACTTCAAATCCTGGAAGTAATAAGGATCGCTGATCCGGGTGTAATCCACCTGGGACGTCAGGCGCGAATCCAACCCACCTCTGTGCTGCCAATTGAGCATATAGCGGGTTTTTTCGTAGTCGGTCTGATTCTTGCGCTCGTCGTTATCGTCGTTCAGGTACGCCCCACCAAACTGCCCTTCACTCGACTTGGTCAGGTAGCGGAATTCGCCTTCCATCAACAAGCCGCGTTTGGTCATGTATTGCGGGTACAACGTGGCGTCGTAGTTCGGTGCCAGGTTGAAGTAGTACGGTGTCACCAGCGTAAACCCAGTCTCACTGCCGGTGCTGAAGCTCGGCGGCAGGAAGCCTGACTGACGACGGTCGTCAATCGGGAAGTAGATGTAAGGGGTGTACAGAATCGGGATGTTCTTGACCCGCAACGTCGCGTTGGTGGCCGTACCGAAACCGGTGGCCGGGTTCAACGTGATGTTGTTGCCCTTGAGCTGCCAGGCGTTGCTGTCCGGCTCGCAGGTGGTGTAAGTACCGTCCTTGAGACGGATGATCGCGTTCTCGGCGCGCTTGGCGTACAGCGCGTTACCGCGGATGCGTGATTTGTGCATCACGTATTCGGCGTTGTCGATCTGGGCGGCGCCGGTATCGAGCTGGACCTGGGCACGGTCGCCCACGATCAGCGCACCGTTGTCGCGCAAACGCACGTTGCCGGCCAGCTCGCCACGGTTCTCGGCCTGGTACAGGTTGGCTTCGTCGGACTCCAACTGCATGCTGCCCTGGCGCATGACGACGTCACCGGCCAATGTGGCAACCTGCTGTTCCTGCTCGTAACGAGAGGCCTTGGCACCGATGAAGGTCGGCGCATCGCTCTTGTTCGTCTTGTCGTTCATGCCTGGACGAGTCGGCTCGATGTAGGCACCGCCGCAGTACGGGCCGGTTTCGGCCAGTTGCGCTGCGGTCAGCTTCTCGCGAGGCACCCAGTCCAGGTGGCTGTAGTCTTTGCTGCGCGAACGCAGCCCACGGCCCTTGGCTTCGGTGACCAGCATGGTCTTGGGCTCGGCGTCGACGCTGCCGCCAGCCTCGCCTTGCGGCGTGCTGTTGGCCGAGCTGACGGCAGAACCGTCATGCACCGGACGCGGTGGCAATGGGGCGGCGGCGGTCTTCGGCGCGCAATCCCAGGCACCCGAAGCAGAGACTGAGCAGTCATACTGTTCCGCGGCGACCACGAATGAGGTGGCGAAAGGTTGCAAGGCCAGCAGACTGCCGGTTACCAGCAACGGAAATTTTCTACGAAACGCGGGGGATTTCAATGCCATCTTATTAGTCCGGGCTTCCTGCGTGCCATCTGCCCGCGGTTTGGGCCGCACGCCTCTCGATGGTCTGAAAAAGATGCGTGATAATAAAGCATGCCCCGCTTGACGGCTAGCGCCGTCGGAGACCCTTGTAATGCCCGAGCACGATCTACGTTTACAACAGCTGGAAGTCTGGCTGGATGAGCAGTTGCCAATCCTCTTCAACGCTCAGGACTGGGGCGCCGTCCCCCCGGCCACATTGACCGCGGCCAGTAGCGACGCGAGTTTCAGACGTTACTTCCGGTGGGAGGGCGGGGCGCATACATTCGTCGTGATGGATGCGCCACCCCCCCAGGAAAACTGCAAACCTTTCGTCGATATCGCACATTTGCTCGCGAAATCGGGAATTAACGTGCCGAAAATTTATGCAGAAGATTTGCCGCGTGGCTTTCTTTTGCTTAATGACCTGGGCCGAAAAACCTATTTGGACGTGATTGACGAACAAAACGCCGATCAATTGTTTGCCGACGCCATCGATGCGTTGCTGGCGTTCCAGCAGTTGCCGATGGACACGCCGTTGCCCAGCTATGACGTCGCCTTGTTGCGTCGCGAGCTCGAGTTGTTCCCCGAGTGGTACGTACGCCGTCACTTGGGCATCGAGTTTGATACTCAGCAGCAGGCCCTCTGGCAGCGCGCCAGCGAACGGCTGATCGACAGCGCGCTCGCGCAGCCGAAAGTGCTGGTGCACCGCGACTATATGCCGCGCAACCTGATGGTCAGTGAACCCAGCCCCGGTGTGCTGGATTTCCAGGATGCGGTCTACGGCCCGGTGACCTATGACATTACCTGTCTGTTCAAGGACGCCTTCCTCAGTTGGCCCCACGCCCGTGTGCGGGAGTGGCAGCGCGGCTATTGGGAGCGCGCCGGACAATTGGGGATCCCCGTGCAGGATGATTTTGAAGACTTCCTGCGCGCCAGCGACCTGATGGGCGTGCAGCGTCACCTCAAGGTCATCGGTATTTTTGCGCGGATTTGTCATCGTGATGGCAAACCACGCTACCTGGCGGACGTGCCGCGCTTCTTTGCCTATATAGAAGCGGTGCTCGCCGACCGACCTGAGTTGAGCGACCTGGGCGAGCTGCTCAGCAGCCTGCGCCAGCCGGCCGAGGCCTGCGTATGAAAGCGATGATCCTGGCGGCCGGCAAGGGCGAGCGCATGCGCCCGCTGACGCTGCATACGCCCAAGCCGCTGGTGCAGGCAGGCGGCAAACGGCTGATCGAGTACCACCTTGAAGCGCTGGCCAAGGCCGGCTTCACCGAGATTGTGATCAACCATGCCTGGCTCGGCGAACAGATCGAAAGCTACCTGGGCGACGGTGCCCAGTTCGGCTTGCGTATCCGCTATTCAGCCGAAGGCGAGCCGCTGGAAACCGGCGGCGGGATTTTCAAGGCGTTGCCGTTGCTGGGTGACGAACCGTTTTTGCTGGTCAATGGCGATATCTGGACCGACTACGACTTCAGCCAATTGAAGCGGCCGCTCCAGGGCCTGGCCCATCTGGTGATGGTCGACAACCCGGCACATCACCCGTCCGGTGGCGACTTCTACTTGAACGACGGGTTGCTTCATGATGCGGCGCCGGGTGCCGATAACCTGACCTTCAGTGGCATTTCCGTACTTGACCCCCAGTTGTTCGCGGGTTGCAGTGCGGGTGCCTTCAAGCTGGCGCCGCTGTTGCGCACGGCAATGGGCAAAGGTCTGGTAACGGGTGAGCACATGAAGGGACGCTGGGTTGATGTCGGAACGCTTGAGCGTCTGGCGCAGGTGGAAACCTTGCTGACAGCGGGGCCGTAGCATGTTGTGGCCAGGGACGCTGATCGGCGCCGGGGCTGGCTTTGCGATTGCCAGTATTCCGGGGGCTTTGTTGGGCGCATTACTGGGGCAGGCGCTGGACCGCCGCCTGCAATTGCGCAGCTGGGCGCAGTTGCGCGAGCGCCTTGGCGGGCGCCCCGCGTTACGCAACGATGAATTGTTGTTCGTGCTGCTGGGACGTCTGGCCAAAAGTAATGGCCGGATCGTGGATGGCCATATCCAACAGGCGCGCCAGGAAATGCGCGCGCTGGATATGACCGAGCCGGCCCAGCGCCGAGCCATCATGGCCTTTAATCGGGGCAAGTCCGGCACCGACCGGGTGCGCAGTTATCTGCGCGTGCTCAAGACGCAACCCCATGCCGCCGAGGGCATTTTACGTGCCTGCTGGCGCATGGCCTGGGCGGATGGCCGGGCGGATGATGCCGAGCGTGACCTGATCGAGTTGTGGGGCAAATGGCTGGGCTGGACGCCGCAACAGATCAAGGCCCTGGCTTCAGATTACGCGCCGGCGCGCAAGCCGTTGGTCAATCGCGTCGGGGCCTATCAGGAAGCGTTGCGGACCCTGGGCGTGACGGCAACCACTGAGCCGTCGGCGATCAAGGGTGCCTATCGCCGCCTGCTCAGCCGCCACCACCCGGACAAGATCGCCGGCAGTGGCGCCACCCCCGCGCAGGTGCGCGAGGCTACCGAGCGAACCCGTGAGTTGCATAGCGCCTATGCGTTGATTCGCGAGCGCAGGGATTTTCGCTGACATTGCCAGCCTGAACGTCAGTCAGCACATGTCGCAGCTGATGGGTATCGACACAACGTTGGTGCGACGCTGAGCCTGTGGCCAGGGAGCTTGCTCCCGTAACGGCCTGGCAGTCGACGCGTCGCTGACGGGCGCCCCGCCACCACGGGAGCGAGCCCCGCCCCCACATTGGTTATGCAGCATTTTCGACAAGTGGCTTCAATCGGCACTGGCCTGCGGGCTCAGCCATCCGCGCACTCGTCGATATAGCTGCTCCTGCTCGGCGGCCTCGTTGCCGGGCAGGGCGTGGAGTTGCACCTGCTTGTAGCGGTCATTCTTGCCGCGTTTGGCAGCCTGGATACGGGCCAGGGCGTTTTTGCCGTCCTGGGCGCCGTCCTGATAGAACACATCCGCAGTCGGTACTTTCAATGCCGGCGCCAACTGCTGCAGGTCCGGTTGACGAGCGGCGGGTGTCTTCCCCGCCACCATTACCAACTTCTGCACCTGGGCGGGTTGTTTCTCACTCAGATAGCGCGCGGCCCACCATGCGCCGGTGCCATGACCGAGCAGTACCACACTGCGGGCGCCCTGGGTCTGGGCGAAGGCGACGGCAGCGTCGATCCGGTCGAAGATACGCTTGGCGTCGGTCTTGTCCTGTTCATCCGCGCCCGGCACCACTGCCGGGTCAGTGCCTTCGGCTTCCGCGCTGGCGGCCTGCTCGACGGGTTTGGCGACCGTGCTGCCGTCTTTGCTGCTGGTATCGACCGCCGCTTTGGGCGGCTCGATGACACGTGGCGGCAGCGTATCGAGATTGACGTCGGGCAGTGACAGGCTGAGGGTGCCCCAGGCAGCGTCGGGCAATTTACTGCGCAGCGGGCTGATTGCTTGCGGCCAGTCAGCATTTTCGCCGGCCCCCGGCACGATAATCACCACGCCTTGAGATTCAGCGCTGTTGGCGGGCTTCCACAGGGCCAGGAACGAATCGCTGCCGGCCTGCAATTGTTGTTGTTCCTGTTGTGCAACTTGCCGTTCGAGCGCGTTGGCTTCTGCCTGGCTGCGCTCGGGCAACGGCTGGCGCTCGGCGGGTTTCTCGGCGACTGGCGCCGGCGCGTCGGCGGCTTGAACATAAAAGGCGCTGGTAAATAGCAGCGACAGGCACAATGCTGGCAGTGCCGAACGGTTTCGAGGTGGCATCGTTAAATCTCGGCCAGAAGTGATTCCAGCAGCCTAATGGGTTGATCGGTATTTGTCAGTGATGTGAGACGTGGACCATGGTTTTTCGCTTACTGATGGTTATCGGCTGTCTGTGTGTCGCCTTGATGGCGAATGCCGCGCCTGCGCCCGTCGCGCCTCCGGCGCAGTTGAATGCGCAGCAGCGTGAGTGGTTGGCGCTGCACCCGCAACTGCGGGTGGGCTTGGTATTGCAGGCGCCTTACGCTCAATACGACCGAAGGCTGCAGCGGTTGTCCGGGGCCAACGTCGAGTTGATGCAATGGCTGGCCAAGGCGCTGGGTATCGAGCTGACCTGGCGTAATTTTCCCGATCAGGAGCAGTTGGAAGCCGCCGTGCGTGAGGGCGAGGTGGATATTGCCCCCGGCCTGCAGCAAACCCCGGCCGGCTTGCGCCTGTGGTTGTTCAGCGACCCTTATATGCGTGTGCCCCAGCATATCGTCGGCATTCGCGAAGGCGACGGCGCGGTGGAGCTGGAAAAAATCGACCCACAATCGCGCATCGCTGTGCGCATGCCCGGCACGGTGGCCGATTACCTGCGCAGTACCTACCCCAACCTCAACCTGCAAGGCGTGCCCGTGGAACGCCAGGCCCTGCAGTTGCTGATGAGCCGTCAGGCACGCTATGCAGTGGTGGATGAGGCGCAACTGAGCCGGTTGTCCGGCGAGGCGGAGTTTGCCGGGCTGGCGGTGGTCGGCGATATCGGCCTGCCGCAGTTGCTGCGAGTGGCGACGCGGCGTGAGTGGCCGGAACTGGCGAGCATCATGCAAAGCGCCTTACGCGCGATACCCGCCCGCGACCTCGACCAGTTGCACAACCGATGGCTGCAACCCAAGTACCCGCAGTTATCGGAATCAAAGGGCGTGTGGAAAAACCTCAGCTGGCTATTGGGGCTGATGCTGTTCGCCAGCGTCGCGGGGTTGCTCTGGCAGCGTCGCCAGCAGCGCAGCCTGGAGCACGACCTGCTGGCGGCGCGTGAAGAAAGCGCAGCGCGTGCCGCTGGCGCCGAAGCCTTGCAGTTGACGCAGTTTTCCATCGATCAAAGCACGGTCGGCATCCTGTGGGTCAATTGGGACAGCCATGTGCGTTACGCCAACCGCGCGGCTGAAACCATGCTCGGCTATGGGTCTGGCGCGTTGATCGAGCGACCGCTGATTGATTTCGACCCAGCCTTGACCATGGACCGCTGGCTCAACCTGTGGAAGCGCGCGCGTGCCAGCGACGAGGGCGCGCAGACTTTCGCCACCGATTGCCTGCGCGCTGACGGCAGCATCCTGCCCGCTGATGTGTCATTGAGCTTTCTGCGCTTTGCCGACGGCGAATACCTGGTGGTTTACCTTACCGATGTCACTGAGCGCCGCCGTTATGTGGCCGCCTTGCTGCAAAGCGAGGCACAGTTGCGCGAATTGTCAGCCCACCTGGAAACGGTACGTGAAGAAGAAAAGGCGCGTATCGCCCGCGAAGTGCACGACGAGCTCGGGCAGATGCTCACCGTGCTCAAGCTGGAAACTTCAATGTGTGAATTGGCCTATGCGCAACTCGACCCGGGCCTTAATGAACGCTTGAACAGCATGAAACGCCTGATCGCCCAGCTCTTCCAATTGGTTCGTGATGTCGCAACCGCGCTACGCCCGCCGATTCTCGACGCCGGGATTGCCTCGGCCATCGAATGGCAGGCGCGGCGCTTTGAAGCGCGCACGCAGATTCCCTGCCTGGTACAAGTCCCGGAAAACCCGCCGGTATTGAGCGATGCAAAGGCCATCGGGCTGTTCCGCATCCTGCAAGAGGCGCTGACCAATGTGATGCGCCATGCCCAGGCGCATACTGTGGAGCTGACGCTGCACGTGGACGGCCCGAACCTGCGGCTGACCATCAGCGATGACGGTATCGGCTTCGTGCAGGCGCAAGGGCGGCCGGTATCGTTCGGACTGGTGGGCATGCGTGAGCGGGTGCTGATCATGGGCGGGCAACTGAGCCTGGTCAGCGAATTGGGGGAGGGCACCACCCTGAGCGTCACGGTGCCGTTGGATGCTTAACAATAAGAGGAAACCCCTGTGATCCGCGTACTGGTAGCCGAAGACCACACCATTGTTCGAGAAGGCATCAAGCAATTGATCGGCCTGGCCAAAGACTTGCTGGTGGTAGGTGAAGCGAGCAATGGCGAGCAATTGCTGGAGACCCTGCGCCATGTGCCGTGCGAGGTGGTGCTGCTGGATATCTCCATGCCCGGCGTGAATGGCCTGGAGGCCATCGCGCGTATTCGAGCGCTGAGCAATCCGCCGGCGATCCTGGTGCTGTCCATGCACGACGAAGCGCAAATGGCCGCCCGTGCCCTGAAGGTTGGCGCGGCCGGTTATGCCACGAAGGACAGCGACCCGGCACTGCTGTTGATGGCAATCCGCAAGGTTGCGGCGGGCGGGCGCTATATCGATCCGGACCTGGCAGACCGCATGGTCTTCGAAGTCGGCCTGACGGACTCGCGACCGTTGCATTCGCTGCTGTCGGAACGCGAGTTCTCGGTGTTCGAGCGTTTGGCACAAGGCGCCAACGTCAACGACATCGCCCTGCAGTTGGCGCTGAGCAGCAAAACCATCAGCACCCACAAGGCGCGTTTGATGCAAAAGCTCAATATCACCTCCCTGGCCGAGCTGGTGAAATACGCCATGGAACACAAGCTGCTGTAGCGGCATATCCATTAGCGACACCTCACAAGCGCCGCCAAGCCCAGGCTTGCCGCTGCACTGTTCAATGCCCGCCATCCCTGTAGGGCTATCCCTACCCCGAACCTTCCATCCGGCTGATGCGATTCTCTCCTGGCCCCCGATTTCCGGGGGCTCGCGCCTGGACTACGCTTGTGGCACAGCAGTCCTAAACACAAAGGTGCGGGTATGAGCGAGGTGGATTCAAATGATGTGCTGGTCAGCTTTCGTGGCGTGCAGAAAAGCTACGACGGCGAAAACCTGATCGTCAAAGACCTCAATCTGGAGATTCGCAAGGGCGAGTTCCTCACCTTGCTCGGGCCGTCCGGTTCGGGCAAGACCACCAGCCTGATGATGCTGGCCGGCTTTGAAACGCCAACCGCCGGCGAAATCCAGCTGGCGGGGCGTTCGATCAATAACGTGCCGCCGCACAAGCGCGACATCGGCATGGTGTTCCAGAACTACGCACTGTTTCCGCACATGACCGTGGCCGAGAACCTGGCGTTTCCCTTGTCTGTGCGTGGCTTGAGCAAGACCGACATCAGCGAGCGAGTCAAGCGCGTGCTGAGCATGGTCCAGCTCGACGCCTTTGCCCAGCGCTACCCGGCGCAACTTTCCGGGGGCCAGCAGCAACGGGTGGCGCTGGCCCGCGCATTGGTGTTCGAGCCGCAACTGGTGCTGATGGACGAACCCCTCGGCGCCCTCGACAAACAACTGCGCGAACACATGCAGATGGAAATCAAGCACCTGCACCAACGCCTCGGCGTCACCGTGGTGTATGTGACCCACGACCAGGGCGAAGCCTTGACCATGTCCGACCGTGTGGCGGTGTTCCACCAGGGCGAAATCCAGCAGATCGCCGCGCCGCGCACGCTGTATGAAGAACCGAAAAACACCTTTGTGGCCAACTTCATCGGCGAAAACAACCGCCTCAATGGCCGCCTGCACAGCCACACCGGCGAACGCTGTGTGGTGGAACTGGCGCGCGGTGAGAAGGTGGAAGCGCTGGCGGTGAACGTCGGCCAGATCGGCGGCCCGGTGACCCTGTCGGTGCGTCCGGAGCGCGTGTGCCTCAATGGTGCAAGTGACAGCTGCATCAACCGTTTTTCCGGACGGGTGGCGGAGTTCGTCTACCTGGGCGACCACGTGCGCGTGCGCCTGGAAGTCTGCGGCAAGAGCGATTTTTTCGTGAAACAACCGATCGCCGAGCTGGACCCGGCCCTGGCGGTCGGCGACGTCGTACCGATTGGCTGGCAAGTCGAGCACGTTCGCGCACTCGACCCACTTCTAGAGGCGAATTGATCGCCCCCTGGCTTCACCAACCCTGCACGTGGAGAACACAACAATGTTGAGATCCCTTAAGTTTTCGGCCCTGGCTATCGGCTTGATGGCCGCGACACAGGCCATGGCGAGCCCGGACCTGACCGTCGTTTCCTTCGGCGGCGCGAACAAGGCGGCCCAGGTCAAGGCCTTCTATGCACCGTGGGAAAGCGCGGGCAACGGCAAGATCATCGCCGGTGAATACAACGGTGAGATGGCCAAGATCAAAGCGATGGTCGACACCAAAAGCGTGTCCTGGGACCTGGTGGAAGTGGAGTCGCCCGAACTGTCCCGTGGCTGCGACGAAGACATGTTCGAACCCTTGGACCCGGCACTGTTCGGTAACACCGCTGACTACGTCAAAGGCGCGATCCAGCCGTGCGGGGTGGGCTTCTTCGTATGGTCGACGGTGCTGGCCTATAACGCCGACAAACTGGCCTCCGCACCCACCAGTTGGGCGGATTTCTGGGACACCAAGAAATTCCCCGGCAAGCGTGGCCTGCGCAAAGGCGCCAAGTACACCCTGGAATTCGCCTTGATGGCCGACGGCGTGGCGCCCAAGGACGTCTATAAAGTGCTGGCCGGCAAAGATGGCCAGGACCGTGCGTTCAAGAAGCTCGACGAACTCAAAGCCTCGATCCAATGGTGGGAGGCCGGTGCACAACCACCGCAGTACCTCGCTTCGGGCGACGTGGTGATGAGCTCGGCCTATAACGGCCGCATCGCCGCCGTACAAAAAGAAAGCAACCTGAAAGTGGTGTGGAACGGCGGTATCTACGACTTCGATGCCTGGGCCATTCCAAAGGGCCTGGCCAAGGACCGCGCCGAAGCGGCGAAAAAATTCATCGCCTTCTCGGTGCAACCGCAGCAGCAGAAGACTTACTCCGAAAACATCGCCTACGGCCCGGCCAACACCCAAGCCGTACCGTTGCTGGCCAAAGACGTGCTGAAGGACATGCCGACCACCCCGGAAAACATCGCCAACCAGGTGCAGATCGATGTGAGCTTCTGGGCCGATAACGGTGAGCAACTTGAGCAGCGCTTCAATTCCTGGGCCGCCAAGTAACCCCGCATAACCCACTGTGGGAACTGGCCCATGTAGGCGCTGGCTTGCCGGCGATGGCATCGCCTCGGTGTTGCTGAAACCGAGTTGATCCCCATCGTCGGCAAGCCAGCTCCCGCAAAGAGCCCTGTCCCGCAGAGACTTAACCGTAGATTTCCGGAGCTTGCCATGGCCCTCGCCGTTCCCTCGACCCTCAAGCAGCGCCTGGCCCGTGCCGAGCGTCTCAACCGTTGGAAGGCCCAGGCCTTGATTGCGCCCCTGGTGCTGTTTTTGCTGCTGGTGTTCCTGGTGCCCATTGTCGCGCTGCTCTACAAGAGCGTCGGCAACCCGGAGGTGGTGGGGGGCTTGCCGCGCACGGTGGTGGCAGTGACTGCCTGGGACGGCCGTGGCTTGCCCGGCGAGTCGGTGTACCAGGCGCTCAGTGAAGACCTGGGCGAAGCGCGCAAAAACCAGACCCTGGGCGATCTGTCCAAACGCTTGAACATGGAACTGGCCGGCTATCGCAGCCTGCTGACCAAAACCGCGCGGGCGCTGCCGTTTGCCGAAACGCCGGCCTCTTATAAAGCCGCGCTGGAAACCCTCGACGAACGTTGGGGCGACCCGGCGTACTGGCAGGCGATTCGGCGCAACACCAGCAGCCTGACGCCTTACTACCTGCTGGCGGCCGTCGATCATCGTATCGACGACCTGGGCGAGATCGCTCCGGCCACCCCCGATCAGGCCATTTATCTGGATATCTTCGCCCGAACGTTCTGGATGGGCCTGGTGATTACCGTCATCTGCCTGCTGCTGGCCTATCCCCTGGCGTACCTGTTGGCCAACCTGCCGGCGCGCAAAAGCAACCTGCTGATGATCCTGGTATTGCTGCCGTTCTGGACCTCGATTCTGGTGCGGGTTGCGGCGTGGATCGTGTTGCTGCAATCGGGCGGGCTGATCAACAGCGCCTTGATCGGCATGGGCCTGATCGATACGCCGCTGGAGTTGGTGTTCAACCGTACCGGTGTGTACATATCCATGGTGCATATCCTGCTGCCGTTCATGATTCTGCCGATCTACAGCGTGATGAAAGGCATTTCGCCGACTTACATGCGTGCAGCGATTTCCCTGGGCTGCCACCCCTTCGCCAGCTTCTGGCGCGTGTACTTCCCGCAAACCTACGCCGGTGTCGGTGCCGGTTGCCTGTTGGTGTTCATCCTGGCGATTGGTTACTACATCACCCCGGCGTTGCTGGGCAGCCCGAACGACCAGATGGTCAGCTACTTCGTGGCCTTCTATACCAACACCAGCATCAACTGGGGCATGGCCACGGCGTTGGGCGGCTTGCTGCTGCTGGCGACGGTGCTGCTGTACCTGATCTACAACCGGCTGGTGGGCGCCAGTCGCCTGCGCCTGAGCTGAGGAGACCTTGCGATGCTGAGCCCTTATATGTCACTGGTGGAGCGGCTGTGGTTCTACAGCTTGCGGATTCTGTGTGGCCTGATCCTGCTGTTCCTGATATTGCCCGTGCTGGTGATCATCCCACTGTCGTTCAACAGCGGCAGTTTCCTGGTGTACCCGCTGCAGGGCTTCTCGCTGCAGTGGTATCAGGACTTTTTCGCTTCAGCCGAATGGATGCGCGCCCTGAGGAACAGCATCATCGTCGCCCCGGCGGCCACGGTGCTGGCGATGGTGTTCGGCACGCTGGCGGCGATTGGCCTGACCCGTGGCAACTTCCCCGGCAAGGCGTTGGTGATGGCACTGGTGATTTCGCCGATGGTGGTGCCGGTGGTGATCATCGGCGTGGCCAGTTACCTGTTCTTCGCCCCGCTGGGCCTGGGCAACAGCTTCTTCTCGCTGATCGTGGTGCATGCGGTGCTGGGCGTGCCGTTTGTGATCATCACCGTGTCGGCGACCTTGCAGGGGTTCAACCACAACCTGGTGCGGGCGGCGGCCAGCCTGGGAGCCTCACCGTTGACCGCGTTTCGCCGGGTGACGTTGCCGCTGATCGCTCCGGGAGTGATTTCCGGGGCGTTGTTTGCCTTCGCCACCTCGTTCGATGAAGTGGTGGTGACGCTGTTCCTCGCCGGGCCGGAGCAAGCCACGCTGCCACGGCAGATGTTCAGCGGTATCCGTGAAAACCTCAGCCCCACCATTGCGGCAGCGGCGACGTTGCTGATTGGATTCTCGGTGGTGCTGTTGCTGACCCTGGAATGGCTGCGCGGGCGTAGCGAAAAACTGCGTACGGCCCAGGTTTAAGGGCCAAACCGGACAAATCAGTGTGTGGCTTGCCTGCGATAGCATCTGCTCAGTCGGCCTGTTTGACCGGGCTCCCAGCATCGCAGGCAAGCCAGCCCCACATTGATTGTGCCCATTCAGACGGTGAATGGTAGGCAACCCGCAATCCCGAGCTATTCTTGTGCCAGCCCATCGACCAATAAGAGGCCGCGCACATGAGTACTTCCTCATTCAAGATCGCCCATAAACTGCTCACCGGCGCTGGCGCCATCGAACAGCTCGCCGCCGAACTCACCCGCCTGGATGTGGATAACCCGCTGATCGTCACCGATGCCGTGCTGGTCAAGTCCGGCACCGTCGCGCTGGCACTCGAGCACCTGGGCGGGCGCACTTACGAAATTTTCGACCGCGTGCTGCCCGACCCGGAAATCGCCATTGTCGAAGACTGCATGCAGGCCTACCGCGATGGCGGGCACGACGGCCTGATCGGCGTGGGCGGCGGCAGTGCCATCGACATCGCCAAGAGCGTGGCCGCTTACGCCGGTTACCACGGCGCCCTGGCGGACTTGTTCGGCGTCGATCAGGTGCCGCGCAAGGGCCCACCGCTGATTGCCATCCCCACTACAGCCGGCACCGGCTCTGAGGTGACCAATGTGGCGATTCTTTCCGACAAGGTCGCCCAGCTGAAAAAAGGCATCGTCAGCGACTACCTGCTGCCGGATGTCGCACTGATCAGCCCGCAAATGACCCTCACTTGCCCCCGCAGCGTCACCGCCGCCAGTGGCGTCGACGCGCTGGTGCATGCCATTGAATCCTACCTGTCGCTGAACGCCTCGCCGATCACCGATGCCCTGGCGATCGGCGCGATCAAGCTGATCGCCGTTGCATTGCCCAAGGCTTACGCCAACCCGGCCAACCTGCAGGCCCGTGACGATATGGCCACCGCCAGCCTGATGGCCGGCATGGCCTTTGGGAACGCCGGCGTGGGCGCTGTGCACGCGCTGGCGTATCCGTTGGGCGGCCGTTTCAACATCGCCCATGGTGTGAGCAACGCACTGTTGCTGCCGTATGTGATGCACTGGAACAAGCTGGCCTGTGTCGAGCGTATGCGCGACATTGCCCAGGCGATGGGCGTGAATGTCGGCGGGCTGAGCCTGAACGATGCCGCCGACCAGGCTGTCGAGGCGATGACGCGACTGTGTGCCGCCGTCGAGATCCCCGCGGGCCTGCGCAGTTTCGGCGTGCCTGAGGAAGCGATCCCGGCGATGGCCACCGAAGCCGCGGGCATCGACCGCCTGATGCGCAACAATCCGCGCCAGCTCAGTGCGGCCGATATCGAGAAAATCTACCGGGCCGCGTACTAGCCGTTGAGTTAGGTCACGGTGCGCAGGGCAAAGCATGAGGTATACAATGCGCGCCATCGTGATTTAGCTCAAAAAAGGTGCGTCATGCAGCCCTTCGTCATTGCTCCATCGATTCTCTCCGCCGACTTCGCCCGCCTGGGCGAAGAAGTGGACAAGGTGTTGGCCGCCGGCGCCGACTTCGTGCACTTCGACGTCATGGACAACCACTACGTGCCCAACCTGACCATCGGCCCGATGGTGTGCGCGGCGCTGCGCAAGTACGGGATTACCGCGCCGATCGACGCACACCTGATGGTCAGCCCGGTGGACCGCATCGTCGGTGACTTCATCGACGCCGGCGCGACGTACATCACCTTCCACCCGGAAGCCACGCTGCATGTCGACCGTACCCTGCAATTGATCCGCGAAGGCGGTTGCAAGGCGGGCCTGGTGTTCAACCCGGCCACACCGCTGAGTGTGCTGGAGTACGTAATGGACAAGGTCGATATGGTCCTGCTGATGAGCGTCAACCCAGGCTTCGGCGGGCAGAAGTTCATCCCCGGCACCCTGAACAAGCTGCGCGAAGCGCGGGCGCTGATCGATGCGTCGGGCCGGGACATCCGCCTGGAGATCGACGGTGGGGTCAATGTCAACAATATCCGTGAGATCGCGGCGGCTGGCGCCGACACCTTTGTGGCCGGCTCGGCGATCTTCAACGCGCCGGATTACCAGGAAGTGATCGCCAAGATGCATGCCGAACTGGCGCTGGCGCGTCCATGAGCGGCTTTGAGCAGCTGTTCCCCGGCAAATTGCCACGGCTGGTGATGTTCGATCTGGACGGTACCTTGATCGACTCGGTGCCTGACCTGGCGGCGGCGGTGGACCAGATGCTGCTCAAGCTGGGGCGCAAGCCCGCGGGGATCGAGGCGGTTCGTGAATGGGTCGGCAACGGCGCACCGATGTTGGTGCGGCGGGCGCTGGCAGGCAGCATCGACGCCACCGGTGTGGATGAGATGGAAGCCGAACATGCGCTGGAGTTGTTCAATGCCGCGTATGAAAGCAGCCATGAACTGACGGTGGTGTATCCCGGCGTGCGTGACACCCTCAAGTGG
Source organism: Pseudomonas sp. (assembly GCF_030147005.1). GTDB lineage: Bacteria > Pseudomonadota > Gammaproteobacteria > Pseudomonadales > Pseudomonadaceae > Aquipseudomonas. Next base: position 19,498 of record NZ_JASLAW010000095.1, on the reverse strand, counting down.
TTGAGCAAGCAGGGTGTGGAAATGGCCTTGATCACCAACAAGCCGGAGCGCTTCGTTGCACCGCTTTTGGATCAGATGAAGATCGGCCGGTATTTTCGCTGGATCATCGGCGGCGATACCCTGCCACAGAAAAAGCCCGACCCGGCGGCACTGTTCTTCGTGATGAAAATGGCGAATATTCCGGCGTCCCAGTCGCTGTTTGTCGGCGATTCGCGCAGCGATGTATTGGCGGCAAAAGCCGCAGGCGTGCAGTGCGTGGCCTTGAGTTACGGCTACAACCATGGCCGGCCGATCGCCGAAGAATCGCCGGCATTGGTCATTGATGACCTGCGCCTGTTAATCCCCGGTTGCTTGGGTGCGGGCGCTGAGATAACGTTGCCTGACATCGACCCGTCCCCTTCTGGAAATGCCATCGTGGTGGTCACTCGCAAACTCTGGATGAAAGTCATCAAGGCCCTGGCCCGCTGGCGTTGGCGCGCCTGACTGATCCCCGCCGCGCTGCGGCTCGTTTGCCTACTTGACCGATTGACCCTCACACCACGAGGCACCTGATGATCCGCGAAGAATTCCTGCGTTTGGCCGCTGCCGGCTATAACCGTATCCCCATGGCCTGCGAAACCCTGGCCGACTTCGACACGCCGCTGTCGATCTACCTGAAACTGGCCGACGAGCCGAACTCTTATCTGCTGGAGTCGGTTCAGGGCGGCGAGAAGTGGGGCCGTTATTCGATCATCGGCCTGCCGTGCCGCACGGTACTGCGGGTTCATGATCACCATGTGAGCATCACCCATGACGCCGTTGAGATCGAAAGCCACGACGTAGAAGACCCGCTGGCCTTCGTCGAAGCCTTCAAGGCGCGCTACAACGTGCCGACCATTCCCGGCCTGCCGCGTTTCAACGGCGGCCTGGTGGGGTATTTCGGTTATGACTGCGTGCGCTATGTGGAGCATCGCCTGGGTAAATGCCCGAATCCGGATCCGCTGGGCGTGCCGGACATTTTGCTGATGGTCTCCGACGCAGTGGTGGTGTTCGACAACCTTGCCGGCAAGATGCATGCGATTGTGCTGGCCGACCCGTCCCAGGCTGACGCCTTCGAGCAAGGCCAGGCCAGCCTCGAAGCGCTGCTGGAAAAACTGCGCCAGCCGATCACTCCGCGTCGCGGCCTGGACCTCCGCCGTCCGCCCGCCGCCGACCCGGTATTTCGCTCCAGCTTCACCCAGGCCGACTATGAGCGGGCAGTGGATACCATCAAGGAATACATCCTTGCGGGTGACTGCATGCAGGTGGTGCCATCGCAACGGATGTCCATCGACTTCAAGGCGGCGCCGATTGATCTGTACCGAGCGCTGCGTTGCTTCAACCCGACGCCGTACATGTACTTCTTCAACTTCGGTGACTTCCATGTAGTGGGCAGTTCGCCGGAAGTGCTGGTGCGCGTCGAGGACAACCTGATCACCGTGCGCCCGATCGCCGGTACGCGCCCGCGTGGCGCCACCGAAGAAGCGGACCTGGCGCTGGAAGAGGACCTGTTGAGCGACGACAAGGAAATCGCCGAACACCTGATGCTGATTGATCTGGGGCGTAACGACACTGGGCGTGTTTCGGAAATCGGCTCGGTGAAGTTGACCGAGAAGATGGTCATCGAACGGTATTCCAATGTGATGCACATCGTGTCCAACGTCACCGGTGAACTGAAAGCCGGGCTGACCGCGATGGACGCACTGCGCGCCATTCTGCCGGCCGGTACCTTGTCGGGCGCGCCGAAGATTCGTGCGATGGAAATCATCGACGAGCTGGAGCCTGTCAAACGGGGTGTCTACGGCGGCGCCGTGGGGTATTTCGCCTGGAACGGCAACATGGACACCGCGATTGCGATCCGTACGGCAGTGATCAAGGATGGCGAACTGCACGTGCAGGCCGGTGGCGGAATTGTGGCTGACTCGGTGCCGGCCCTGGAATGGGAAGAAACCCTGAACAAGCGCCGGGCGATGTTCCGCGCGGTGGCGTTGGCTGAGCAAACGCCGCAGGACTGACAGTCGATTGGCATCAGGTGGGGGGGCTGGCAAGCCAGCGCCCCCACTCGGTTTGTGTGAATTTCAATACCGCATCAGAAATCCAGGCTCACCCCGACACTGATCCCTTGCTGGGTCAGGTTGTCATCCTTCCTCACGTTATACGCCGCCCGTAACGCCAGCTCCTGAGACAGTTTGTGGCTTACGCCGAGGCTCAGTCGGTCCGAATTGCTGCGTGGCGTATACCCGTCCAGTTTGAAGTCGATCCCTTGCACGCTGTTGAGCGCGATGTTGACCTTCTGTGTGTCGTTCTCGAACTCGTGCTCATGAGCCACTTCACCAAACACCTGGGTTTGCGGGGTGATGCGGTAGCTGCCTTGCAAGCCGACGCCAAGGCGCTTGGAGTCGCGCTGCTGATCATCAAAGGTCAGGGCGGTGGAACGGTTACCTTTTTCCGAGTAACCGTTCACTTCGACCCGCGCGTAATCGGCGCTGATGAAAGGCGACAGGTGCCAGTCGCTGCCCGGCGCGGCGATGTCATAACCCAGGCGGCCGCTCAGGGCCCAGAGCCAGCCATCGGTGTCACCCTTCTGCGAACCCTCGCTGACACCCAGGGCGAACCTGCGCTTGAGGTTGTCGAAGTCCAGTTTGCCGCCGGTCAAGGCGGCATCGGCCCACCAGTGATTCTGCTGATACTGGGCGAATGCGGTCCCCATGTAGCTGTTGAGTTTGTAGTCAGAGTCGCTGGCGCCGGCTTCCAGTGTCTGGCGGTACAGGCCTGCGGCAACGCCCACGCGCCAGGCCTCGTTGAGTCGGTAGCTGCCGCCGATGTTGAGGTTATAGCCACTGCCATCGCCGCTTGCCGAGCTGTTCTGGTCATCGAAATTCAGACGCTGACCACCTGCCGCCACAATCGACCGCCATTGGCCGACGGCTTGCCAGTTGCCAGTGTCTGCCTGCCATTGATTGCGCAACTCATCCTGATGGGCGCGCAATGTGCCTTGGGCCATTTCCGGCAGCAGCGTGATTTCCCACGGGGCGGCGAGCAGGGAATAGGCGTAGTCGGCGATCAGCTGTTGCCCGGCGACGGTAGGGTGGACCGAGTCGTTATAGATCAGCTTGGTCGGGTCCGGGTTGGTGCCGCCGATGCCGTAGACCGGGTTGGCGGTGCAGCTGTTTCCACTGAAGCAGGTTCCGGTGAGGTTTTGCCCGGTGGCGAGGCCGAAGCGCGCCGGATCGGCGAAGGCTTCGTTCAACAACAACGGGATGTTCAGCGGGATGACCTGCGCATCGATCTGCGACAGGCGCTGTACCAGGGACTGGTTGAAAAGGGTGCTCAGGGCCGACGCCGCTGCCTGCTGCGGGGTGCCATTGATGGCCGGCGTCAGGCCGAGGTCGGGCAGCATCCATACCATGATGTACCGCGCACCGGCTTGTTGCAGGGTTTGGGCGCTGTCAGCCAGTCGCCCGCCGGCGGCCGCCGCCTGGGCAGGGCTGAGTACGCGACCCTGGAGGAAGTCATTACCGCCACCGGACAGGAAGTACAGCGCATTCGGATCGGCCCGCCCGCCGTTTGCCGGCAGGTAGCCCTGTCGACTGCGCAGCACTGTGCCACCCCCTGCATTGCCGGGTGGGATCGCAGCGTTGGAAACCGACGTAATCGAGTCGAGAATATTATCGGTACGGTAGCCGCCGACCGCCCAGTTGTTTCCGTCCGGCAGGCCCTGGAGCGCACGCACAGGTGAGGTGGAGGCATTCAGTTCGTTTGGCGCTACGCCCAGCTTTGCGCCGAGCAAAGTCGAAGAAACAAGACCATAGTCCCCCTGGAACGTCGGCCCGGTACGGTTGGTGAAGCGCAGGGTCGAGCCGGCGCTGCCATCAGGGAACTGGCCGGCATCGGCCAGGCTGTCACCGAATACCACCATGGTTGAGTAGGGTGACGGTGCTGCATGGGCCTGTGCGCATGCCAGCGAAAGCAAGCCGGCAGCCAGGGGCGCGAAGAACGGAGTTCTGAGCATGGAAAATTCCATTGAGTTGTTTTTGTGTCGGAATCGAAACACTAGCAAAGTATTAAGCGTTTTCTATAGCGCAGAACCGAATTTTCCTGCGGGCACCGCATCGAGCTCGAGCCCGTATTTGCTGCGCCATATTGCACCGCTTGCGAGGCTACGTTACTGTGCCTGGACGTATGAATGAGACCCTCCCCGTGTTGATCATCAGCAAACTCTTGATGCGAGTAGTCAAGGCACACGCCCGTTGGCGTTGGCGCGCCTGACATTTTTCTCTGCCGGCCTGGCCGGACCTGTACCGATTTGCCTTCTTCACCCTGTTTGACGCCCCTTGCCGGCTGACCCCGGCAACCGGAACGTGCGTCTGGCAGCGGGCCAAACGCTTGGAAGGCAGTCATTTGAAATCAGTGAATTCAAGAGGTTTGAACCCACATGTTGCTGATGATTGATAACTACGATTCTTTTACCTACAACGTTGTGCAGTACCTGGGCGAGCTGGGTGCCGAGGTCAAGGTCGTGCGCAACGACGAAATGACCGTCGCCGAGATCGCCGCGCTGAACCCGGAACGCATCGTTGTTTCGCCCGGTCCATGCACGCCGACCGAAGCGGGTATCTCGCTGGAAGCCATTGAGTATTTCGCCGGCAAGCTGCCTATTCTGGGTGTGTGCCTGGGGCATCAGTCCATTGGCCAGGCCTTTGGCGGTGACGTGGTGCGCGCCCGCCAGGTGATGCACGGCAAGACCAGCCCGGTATTTCATAAGGACCTGGGTGTATTCCAGGCGCTGAACAATCCGGTGACCGTCACCCGTTACCACTCGCTGGTGGTCAAGCGTGAAACCCTGCCCGCGTGCCTGGAACTGACGGCCTGGACCCAGCTGGAGGACGGCTCGGTCGACGAGATCATGGGCCTGCGCCACAAAACACTGAATATTGAAGGGGTGCAGTTTCACCCTGAATCGATCCTGACCGAGCAGGGCTACGAGCTGTTCGCCAATTTTCTCAAGCAGAGCGGCGGCACGCGCTAAGGACTTCCATGGATATCAAGACTGCCCTGGGCCGTATCGTCGGCCACCTGGACCTGAGCACCGCTGAAATGAGCGATGTGATGCGCGAGATCATGACCGGTCAATGCTCCGACGCGCAGATCGGCGCCTTTATGATGGCCATGCGCATGAAAAGCGAAAGCATCGACGAAATCGTCGGCGCCGTGTCGGTGATGCGCGAACTGGCGGACAAGGTCGAACTCAAGACCCTCGACGGCGTGGTCGACGTGGTCGGTACCGGCGGCGACGGTGCGAACATCTTCAACGTATCCACTGCGTCCTCCTTCGTGGTCGCTGCAGCGGGTTGCACCGTGGCCAAGCACGGTAACCGCGCAGTGTCCGGCAAAAGTGGCAGCGCCGACCTGCTGGAAGCAGCCGGCATCTACCTGAACCTGACGCCGGTACAAGTGGCCCGCTGCATTGATAGCGTCGGCATTGGCTTCATGTTTGCCCAGTCCCACCACGGTGCGATGAAACACGCGGCCGGCCCGCGCAAGGACCTTGGCCTGCGTACCCTGTTCAATATGCTCGGCCCGCTTACGAATCCGGCCGGCGTGAGGCATCAGGTCGTCGGTGTATTCAGCCAGGCGTTGTGTCGGCCGTTGGCCGAAGTGCTGCAGCGCCTGGGCAGCAAACATGTGCTGGTGGTGCATTCCAAAGACGGCCTGGACGAATTCAGCCTGGCGGCACCGACCTTTGTGGCGGAGTTGAAGAATGACCAGGTCACTGAATATTGGGTCGAGCCGGAGGACCTGGGCATGAAGAGCCAGAGCCTGCACGGCCTGGCGGTGGAAAGCCCGGCGGCGTCGCTGGAATTGATTCGCGATGCATTGGGGCGACGCAAGACCGAGAACGGTCAAAAAGCGGCGGAAATGATTGTGCTGAATGCCGGCGCGGCACTTTACGCAGCCGATCACGCCTATAGTCTTAAGGAAGGTGTAGCCTTGGCCCACGATGCGCTGCACACCGGTCTGGCTCGCGAGAAACTCGAAGAACTCGGAGCATTTACCGCCGTATTCAAGATGGAGAATGAAGCATGAGTGTTCCCACCGTTCTGGAAAAAATTCTGGCGCGCAAGGCCGAAGAAGTCGCCGAGCGTCGCGCCCGTGTGAGCCTGGCCGAGCTGGAAACCCAAGCAAAAGCTGCTGACGCACCGCGAGGATTTGCCAGGGCCTTGCTCGATCAGGCCAGGAAGAAGCAGCCGGCGGTAATCGCCGAAATCAAGAAGGCGTCCCCGAGCAAAGGCGTGATCCGCGAACACTTTGTGCCACAGGAAATCGCCGTCAGCTATGAAAAGGGCGGGGCGACGTGCCTGTCGGTACTGACCGATGTCGACTACTTCCAGGGTTCCGATGTGTTCCTGCAGCAGGCACGCGCCGCGTGCAAGTTGCCGGTGATACGCAAGGACTTCATGGTTGATCCTTACCAGATCGTCGAAGCTCGCGCCCTGGGTGCCGACTGTGTGCTGCTGATCGTTTCCGCCCTGGATGATGTGAAAATGGCCGAGCTGGCAGCCGTGGCCAAGAGTGTGGGCCTGGATGTACTGGTCGAGGTGCACGACGGCGACGAGCTGGAGCGCGCACTGAAAACCCTCGACACCCCGCTGGTGGGGGTTAATAACCGTAACCTGCATACCTTTGAAGTCAGCCTGGAAACCACCCTCGACCTGCTGCCGCGTATTCCGCGTGACCGCTTGGTAATCACCGAGAGCGGCATCGTCAACCGCGCCGATGTGGAACTGATGGAAATCAGCGAGGTGTATGCGTTCCTGGTCGGCGAGACCTTTATGCGCGCCGAGAACCCAGGAGCGGAACTGCAGCGCCTGTTCTTCCCGGAGCGTGGCGTGGGGGTCAGCGGTTCGACCCTGGATTGATTTGAATGCACTTGAAGTGTGTGGGCCGGCAAGCCAGCGCCCACATTCGGCTCTGTGTTGTACCGATAAGTAGGTGTCGATGACTCAGCCCGTGATGATGACCGTCGAAGCAGGCCTGGCCGCCGAGCAGGACTTGCTTGCCGCCGTTTGTGCGGGTGAGCGGCAATTCGGGCTGTTGTTCTGGCAACCCAACGATCAAGCCTTGGTAATGCCGCGACGTTTAAGCCGATTGCCGGCTTTTGAAGCGGCCAGTCAAGTCTCGGCAGAGGCCGGTTGGCCGGTATTGTTGCGCGAAACCGGCGGTGAGCCGGTGCCGCAGTCCGCTGCCACGGTCAATATCGCCTTGGTCTACGCGCCGCCGCGCAGCGAGGGTGATCAAGGGCGCATCGAAACGGGTTACCAACGATTGTGTCAGCCGATTTGCGAAGTGTTGATCGAATTGGGCGGCGATGCATCCGTCGGCGAAATCGACGGCGCGTTCTGCGACGGGCGTTACAACGTCAACCTCAACGGCCGAAAGATGGTCGGTACAGCCCAGCGTTGGCGGCAGAGTGGTGGTCGCCCGGTGGGGTTGGTGCACGGTGCGTTATTGCTGGATAACGATCGCGATGAGCTGGTTGCGGCGGTCAATCGTTTCAATGAAGCCTGTGGCCTGGATCAGCGGGTGCGTGCCGAGAGCCATATCGCGCTGCACGAAGTCTTTCCCGTACCGGACGCGATCAGCCGGCTCGACACCTTGTACCGTCAGATGTTGGCTGGCTTACTGCCGGGTTAACGGGTACCGAACACCACCATCGTCTTGCCTTTGACGTGCACCAGGTTGCGCTCTTCCAGGTCCTTGAGCACGCGACCCACCATTTCCCGCGAACAGCCCACGATGCGCCCGATTTCCTGGCGCGTGACTTTGATCTGCATCCCATCGGGGTGGGTCATGGCGTCAGGCTGCTTGCACAGTTCCAGCAGGCAGCGGGCGACACGCCCGGTCACATCGAAGAACGCCAGGTCGCCGACCTTGCGCGTGGTATCCCGCAGGCGTTGGGCGATCTGCCCGCTCAGGGCATACAGAATGTCCGGGTCATGTTGGGCCAGTTCGCGAAATTTCGTATAGCTGATCTCGGCCACTTCGCACTCCACCTTGGTGCGCACCCAGGCGCTGCGCTGTTGCTCCTTGCCTGCCTGCTCGAACAGCCCCAGTTCGCCAAAGAAATCCCCGGTGTTGAGGTAAGCAATGATCATTTCGCGACCGTCTTCGTCCTCGATCAGGATGGTGACCGAGCCTTTGATGATGAAGAACAGTGTTTCGGAGCGCTCGCCCGCGCAGATGATGTTGTGCTTGGCCGGATGACGCCGGCGCTGGCAATGCATCAGCAGCTTGTCGAGGTTCTTGATCTTGGGTGTGGGAGTAAGGGCAACCATGGTTGTATCCCGAAAGACTGCGCGATGGGGTTGATTTGTTTTTTATCAGCGATAACCGGCATTGATACACGCTGCACAAAGGATGGCAATACGCCATTGAATTGGCGCCAGCTTACCAGACACATTCTGACTCGATTAGCGTATTTCACCGGCAAATGCGGTTATTAAGCGTTTTCATGCAGAGCGCTGTTGCCCAAGGGGCCTGTGCTAAGCTGGCGACCCTTTTTTAGCAGTGGAGTCTGGGCGATGAAGGCACGCATCCAATGGGCGGGCGAAGCCATGTTCCTCGGGGAGTCGGGCAGTGGCCATGTGGTGGTCATGGACGGCCCGCCGGAAGCCGGTGGCCGCAACCTGGGTGTACGCCCGATGGAAATGCTGCTGCTGGGTGTCGGCGGTTGCAGCAATTTCGACGTGGTCAGTATCCTGAAAAAATCCCGTCAGGCCGTGGAGAGCTGTGAAGCTTTTCTGGAAGCCGAGCGCGCGACTGAAGATCCCAAGGTGTTTACCAGGATCCATATGCATTTTGTGGTCAAGGGGAGGGCGCTGAAGGAGGCGCAGGTCAAGCGTGCCATCGAGCTGTCAGCGGAGAAGTACTGCTCGGCGTCGATCATGCTGGGCGCGGCCGGTGTGGCCATTACCCATGATTACGAAATCATCGAACTCGGCTGATCGAAAAACGTCCCGATGAGGGCGATGTCGCCATGGCGAGGGAGTTGCTCCCTTGCCACATGGGTCAATTCAAGATAGGTCAATTCAAATCCGCAGGCGTGCTTATATCCGATAAGTACTTTTGGTCATGACCTTGGCCAGCATGCTCATCCCGAATCTCACCGGCGCGGGAAAGCGGAAGCCGCCGGCATCCAGTGCGCTGTCAGCATGGTGTTCTTCGTCAATGCGCATCTGCTCAAGAATCGCCCGGGACTTTTCGTCCTCGGCCGGCAGTTGTTCAAGGTGTTCGTCCAGGTGCTTGCATACCTGATGCTCGGTCGCTGCGACAAAACCAAGGCTGACCTTGTCACTGATCAGGCCGGCAGCGGCGCCGATACCGAACGAGAAACCATAGAACAGCGGGTTCAGCACACTGGTATGACTGCCCAGTTGGCGAATGCGTTGCTCGCACCAGGCCAGGTGGTCGATCTCTTCCTCGGCGGCATGCTCCATCGCTGCACGTACCTGCGGTAACTTCGCGGTCAAGGCCTGGCCCTGGTACAACGCCTGGGCACAGACTTCACCGGTATGGTTGATGCGCATGAGGCCGGCGACATGGCGGGTCTCGGTTTCACTCATCTGTACGTCCGGCCGCACGATGGCAGGAGACGGGCGGTACGGTTGGCCGCTGAACGGCAGGAGTGTACGCATGGCCATGTCGGCTTGCAGTAACAGACGGTCAATCGGCGAGTAGTGACGTTGGGTAGTCATGCTGACCTCCGGAAAAAATCTCGGCGGCCAGTTTACCGCAAGAGAGGACGGCGCGTTTGCGCTGAGTCAATTTGCTTCTGTGCACTCAGCCCGGCGGCCAGTTCATCTGGCGTTGACCCAGCACATGCATATGAATGTGGTAAACGGTCTGCCCGCCGTCTTCGTTGCAGTTCATCACCACGCGGAAACCTTTTTCGCAGCCTTGCTCCACCGCCAGGCGCTGGGCGGTAAACAGAATATGGCCAGCCAGGGCTTTGTCGTCTTCGGTCAGGTCGTTGAGGGTGCGAATGGGCTTTTTCGGGATAACCAGAAAATGCACAGGCGCCTGTGGGGCGATATCGTGGAAGGCGAGTACCTGGTCATCTTCATAGATGATTTTCGCGGGTATTTCTCTGTTGATGATCTTCGTGAACAGAGTATCCACAGCTGTTTCTCCATCGTGAAAGTTAAGGTGAGTGTACTCAAGCGGTTAACGCGGGCAATAGGCCTTGTTGATGGCGCCGGCAATTTTGCGGGTCAGCCAACGTGGGCTGAGGCGTGGGCTGAATGTCAGCCAGCGGTTGCGGCGTCCGGGAATGATGATGGCCTTGTTCTTCTCCAGCGCGCGTACGGCGTAGAGCGCGACTTCTTCGGGGCTCATCAACTGGCGGCTGCGGTCGAGTTTTGCAGTGTCCATTTGCGCGGTACCGAAGAACGCGGTGCGCGTGGGGCCGGGGCACAGCACCGAGACCTTGATGCCACAGGTCTTCAGTTCTTCGCGCAAGCCTTCGGAGAAATGCAGTACATACGCTTTGCTCGCGTAGTAGCTGCTCATCCACGGGCCCGGCTGGAAGGCGGCAACCGAGGCGACGTTGAGAATTTGCCCGCCGCCATGCAGCGCCATGGCATTGCCCAGCGCGTGGCACATGCGGGTCAGGGCGAGGATGTTGACTTCGATGAGGTCTTGCTCGGTCATCCAGTCCTGGGCCAGGAACGGCCCACTGGTGCCGATGCCGGCGCAGTTGACCAGCAGGTCGACCTGCCGCTCACCTTCTTCGAGCTCCAGCAAAAAGCCCGACAACCGCAGCGGCTCGCCCAGATCGCAGGCACGAAACAGCACCTCGACGCCGAAACGCTGAGTCAGTTCGATTGCAATGCTTTCCAACTGATCACGCTGGCGGGCTACCAGAATCAGGCTGCGGCCACGTCGGGCCAGGGCTTCGGCCAAAGCCAGGCCGATACCGCTGGAGGCACCGGTGATCAGAGCGTAACGGGTCATGCCTTTCTCCATCGCAACGCCGCCGCCTGTGACAGAGGCATCACAGGCGGCGGGCGCTTCTTCACTGTTCCGGAGAGTCTACAGGTTCGGCCGCGTCGTCAGCACTTTGCGCTGCTTCGTCCTCAACGATGACACCTTGGTCGGCCTCTTCGTCGGTGGTCATGGAGCTGCTTTCATAGCTGCTGCCCATGTCGGCTTCGAGTTGATCCAGATAGCCGTTCATGCCCAGGGTTATCCCGATGATGAGCATCAATGGGATAAACGCCAGCCACAACGAAGCCAGGATCTTCACCGCTGTGGAGTTGCGCGGTGGAGGTGCACCGTACTGGTTGGCGCCGGTGTTACCTGGCAACACCAGCAGCAGAAGCGGGAAAATGCTGTTCACCAGCGGAACCAGGTTCAACAAGTACAGCCATCCAGACCAGCCCAGGTCGTGCAGACGCTGCACGCCGATTTGCACGCTTACGACGATGACCGCAATAAACAGCGCGAAGCCCAGCAGCGAGCCGAGAATGATCGCGATCGTTGGCGAGGCAGTAGCCACCGCGAAACCCACGGTACTGATGATGCCCGCCGCCACAAGGATCGCGACGGTCAGTGCCAGCGTCCAAGCCAGATAGCGCAGGCGGCCGATACGCCCGTGGATAGTGAAAACCTTGAGCGAGGAGTACTCAGGCAAGGCATCACCGACTGCGGCGCGTGGCGGTGCATAAGGCGATGCGGCTGAGCGCGAAAAGTCCGGGGCGGATGAGCCTGTGTCATGGGTTTCGGCAAGGCTGAAAGCCACAGGTTGTTCGGCTTCGATACGGACATCGATTCCGGCGTTTTGCAATGCAGTGAGATAGGTTTCGGCGTCGGCGCGGGACAGATCGCGCTTGAGCGCGACCGAGCGGCCGGTGAAAAGCTTTTCGATCGCTTCGACATCGCTCTTGAACAGCTCGGCGAGGTTCAGTTTGGCAGTGGTGCTTTCGACACCCGGGCGCAAGGCTCCATCAAACACAATCTTGAAACGGCTGTCGCTCATGCGGGCATCCTTGTCACTTCTTCAGGGAGGGTATGCAGGCCGCCAAATAGGCAAGCCTGGCATTTGGGTTAATGTGGCCAGCGCAATTGTGCCGCATTTTCGCGAGCCTTGCGGTATTCCGCATCCAGGCGTGCGACGAGTTCATCCACGCCGGGCAAATCATTGATCTCACCGACGCCTTGGCCGGCAGACCATACAGTCTTCCATGCCTTGGCCTCGTCGCTCAATGGCTTTAGCTTGGAGCCGACATTAGCTTCACCTTTACCTTGAAGGGCAGCGAGATCAAAGCCGGCGTTTTCCAGGCTCTGGCGCATAAAGCTTGCAGGCACGCCGGAAACAGCAGGAGTGTGCACGATATCGGCGGCGCGCGATGTGAGCAGCATCTCTTTATACGCATCGGGTGCGTGGCTTTCGGTGGTACCGATAAAGCGCGTGCCTAAATACGCCAGATCCGCGCCGAGCAGTTGGGCGGCGAGAATCTCCCGCCCGTGGTTGAGACAGCCGGCCAGCAGCAGCGTTTTATCGAAGAACTGGCGTATCTCGGCAATCAGCGCAAAGGGGCTCCAGGTACCGGCGTGACCACCTGCGCCGGCGGCGACGGCGATCAAACCATCGACGCCCGCTTCAGCGGCTTTTTCGGCGTGGCGACGGGTGGTTACGTCATGAAACACCAGGCCACCGTAGCTGTGAACGGCATCGACCAATTCCTTAACCGCACCGAGACTGGTGATGATGATGGGCACTTTGTGCTCCACGCAGATCGCCAGGTCGGCTTCCAGGCGTGGGTTACTGTTGTGCACGATCAGGTTGACGGCATAGGGGGCGGGGTTGTCCAACTGCGCCAGGCCCGCTTCGATTTCCTCCAGCCAGGCCTTGAAGCCGCTGCTTTCGCGTTGGTTGAGCGCCGGGAAACTGCCGACTACTCCATTGCGGCAGCAGGCCAGCACCAGTTGTGGATTTGAAATCAGGAACATCGGCGCAGCCACCACCGGCAGGCGCAGACGTTGTTCAAGCAGGGCGGGCAGCGACATTTGAGGTTCCCCGAGTAATTGAAATTAAAACGGTTTGACCACGACCAAAATTACGATAGCCAGCAATATCAGAACGGGCACTTCATTGAACCAGCGATAAAAGACATGGCTGCGGGTGTTTTCGCCACGGGCGAAGCGCTTTACCTGCGCACCGCACATGTGGTGGTAACCGATCAGCAGAACGACCAGAGTGAGCTTGGCGTGGATCCACCCGCCCGATTGAAACATGCCGGGGTTCAGAACCAGCAACCAGATGCCGAAGACCAGCGTGGCTACCATCGCCGGGCCCATGATGCCGCGGTACAGCTTGCGCTCCATGACGCTGAAGCGCTCCTTGCTGGCGGTGTCTTCGCTTTGGGCGTGGTAGACGAACAGGCGTGGCAGGTAGAACAGCCCGGCAAACCAGCAGACGATGCTGACGATATGGAAGGCTTTGACCCATAGATAAAGCATTTTTAGTTATTCCCAGGTTCACGGTAGCGCAGATAGTAGTAGCTCATGCGCCTGTACGTCACGTTGGCGGTTGTCGCAGGACGATGCGGCCCCTATTATCGACGGCTTTCCAGTGGGTTCGTTGAGGGCAGGTTTATGGTCAAGGTCGGTATCGTCGGCGGCACGGGTTACACCGGTGTCGAATTGCTGCGTCTGTTGGCTCAGCATCCGCAGGCTGAGGTGGTGGTCATCACTTCACGCTCCGAGGCTGGCCTGGCCGTGGCCGATATGTACCCGAACCTGCGAGGCCACTACGACGGCCTGGCGTTCAGTGTGCCGGACATCAAGACGTTGGGCGCCTGTGATGTGGTGTTCTTCGCCACGCCTCACGGTGTTGCGCATGCGCTGGCCGGTGAGCTGTTGGCGGCGGGCACCAAGGTCATCGACCTGTCCGCGGACTTCCGTCTGCAAGATGCCGATGAGTGGGCCAAGTGGTACGGCCAGCCTCACGGCGCGCCAGAGTTGCTGGAGGAGGCGGTGTACGGCTTGCCGGAAGTCAATCGCGAGCAGATCAGGCAGGCACGCCTGATTGCGGTGCCGGGTTGCTATCCGACTGCGACCCAGCTGGGTTTCCTGCCGCTGCTGGAAGCCGGCCTGGCGGACGCCTCGCGTTTGATCGCAGACTGCAAGTCGGGCGTCAGCGGCGCCGGTCGTGGGGCCGCGGTGGGTTCGCTGTACTCCGAAACGTCGGAAAGCATGAAAGCCTATGCGGTCAAAGGGCATCGTCACCTGCCTGAAATCCGTCAGGGGCTGCGCCGCGCGGCGGGTAAGGACGTGGGCCTGACTTTCGTCCCGCATCTGACGCCGATGATCCGTGGGATTCACTCCACGTTGTACGCCACCGTTGTCGACCGCTCGGTAGATCTGCAGGCGTTGTTCGAAAAGCGTTATGCCAACGAGCCGTTCGTCGATGTGATGCCTGCGGGCAGCCACCCGGAAACCCGCAGCGTGCGGGGGGCCAACGTGTGTCGGATTGCGGTGCATCGCCCGCAGGACGGCGACCTGGTGGTGGTGCTGTCGGTGATCGATAACTTGGTCAAAGGCGCGTCAGGCCAGGCGGTGCAGAACATGAACATCCTGTTCGCCCTGGAAGAGAAGTTGGGTTTGTCCCACGCGGGCATGTTGCCTTAAGGTTTGTACTCTGATGCGCAAAAGGCCCGTAATTCGGGCCTTTTTTGTGTTTAATGACCCGCGCGCAGATTGATATACCGTAACAATAGTTGACCGCTTTTCTAGGAGAAGCGGATAATACCGGCCACTACGCATATGGCGGCGCTACGCCGGGAGATTATCAGCATGAGCGTTGAATCCTTCACCCCCACGGCTTTGCAATTCACCCACGGTGCTGCGCACAAGGTGAAGAGCCTGGTCGATGAAGAGGGTAATGATCGCTTGAAGCTGCGCGTATTCGTTACGGGCGGCGGTTGTTCAGGGTTTCAGTACGGTTTTACCTTCGATGAAGATGTGGCCGATGACGACACCATCGTTGAGCGCGAGGGCGTGAGCCTGGTCGTGGATCCGATGAGCTTCCAGTATTTGGCTGGCGCTGAAGTGGATTACCAGGAAGGGCTGGAGGGGTCGCGTTTCGTGATCAAGAACCCTAACGCTACGACGACCTGTGGTTGCGGGTCTTCGTTCTCGATCTGATCGAAAGCCTGATCTGCATGGATAGAAAAACGCCGCTTGGCTTTGATAGGCCAAGCGGCGTTTTGCTGCCCGGGGATCAGGCGGGGTAGATCGCGCCGAGCACGCGCAGCCCGCGAGCGCCCGTGACGCTAGGGCGGTTCGCGGCGATGCCCTCCAGGCAGCAATGGGCCAGCCAGGCGAAGGCCATGGCTTCCACCCAGTCGGGGTCGACGCCATAGAGCGCGGTGCTACTGACGTGTGTGGATGGTAGCAGCGCTGCCAGTCGTTTTATCAGCGTCCCGTTATGGGCGCCACCGCCGCAGATCAACAGGGTTTCGGTCTGAGGTTGGGCGCTTTGCAAGGATTCGACGATGGTCAGGGCGGTCAGCTCCAGCAATGTGGCTTGCACATCCTGAGGGAGGAACGCTGGCAGTCCGCCCAGGTGTTGCTCAAGCCAACCCAGGTTGAAAGCTTCTCGCCCGGTGCTTTTCGGGCCTTTGGTCGCGAAAAAAGGATCGCTGAGCAGTGTGCTGAGTAACTGTGGCTGAACCTTGCCACTGGCTGACCATTGACCGTCACGATCAAAGTGCTCGCCGCGTTGATGATGAATCCATGCGTCCAGCAAGACATTACCTGGGCCGCAGTCGAAGCCCGATACAGGCTTGCCGGTTTCTATCAGGCTCAGGTTGCTGAAGCCGCCGACGTTCAGCACTGCACGGTTGCCGGTACTTTCACCGAACAGCGCCTCGTGGAAGGCAGGTACTAAGGGCGCGCCTTGACCGCCTGCGGCTACGTCGCGGCTGCGGAAGTCGCTGACCACAGTGATGCCCGTCAGCTCGGCGAGCAGCGCCGGATTGCCGACCTGTACCGTAAAGCCTCGGGCAGGTTCATGGCGGATGGTCTGCCCATGGCTGCCAATTGCGCGAATGCCCTGGGGCTTGAGGTTTTGCTGGTCCAGCAAGGTGTGGATGCCTTGGGCGGCGAGTGCTACCCAGGACTGCTGGGCGATTGCCGAGCGGGCGATTTCATCCGGGCCGCTGGCGCACAGGCTAAGCAGCTCGGCGCGCAGATCGGCAGGCATAGGGATGTAATGGGTGGCGATCAGGCTGATCGCCGAACTCTGTTCGATGAGGGCGATATCCAGGCCATCAAGGCTGGTCCCGGACATCACACCTATATAGCGCGGCATACCTTAACGCTTCGCCGAAGCCAGCAGGGTGGAGCGTTCCTGATCCATACGGGCCATCAGTGGCTGGCTTTGTTGCATGAAGCGCGCACGTTCTGCCTTGGCGATCGGGTCGGCCATCGGCAGTTTTTGGCCCAATGGATCAACGTGTACACCATTGACCTGGAATTCGTAATGCAAGTGCGGCCCGGTGGACAGGCCAGTCGTGCCGATATAGCCAATCACTTGACCCTGCTTCACGTTACCGCCGGTTTTCACGCCCTTGGCAAATCCTTGCATATGGCCATACAGCGTGCGGTAGGTATTGCCGTGCTGGATGATCACTGTATTGCCGTAACCACCGCGACGCCCGGCCAACAGAACCTTGCCGTCGCCAGCTGCTTTGATTGGCGTGCCACGCGGGGCCGCATAGTCGACGCCTTTGTGGGCGCGGATTTTATTCAGAATCGGATGCTTGCGGCCCATGGAGAAGCGCGAGCTAATACGAGCGAAGTCCACCGGTGTACGGATGAACGCCTTGCGCATGCTATTGCCATCAGCGGTGTAGTAACTGCTGTTGCCCTGTTTGTTGGTGTAGCGCACGGCGGTGTAAGTCTTGCCACGGTTAGTGAACCGCGCAGAGAGAATGTTGCCAGTGCCGACTACTTTGCCATTGGCGACTTTCTGCTCGTAGATCACGTCGAATTCGTCACCCTGGCGGATGTCCTGGGCGAAGTCGATGTCGTAGCCAAATACGCTGGCCATGTCCATGGTCATGGTGTGGGACAGGCCTGCACGGGCGGCCGATTGCGACAGCGAGCTATTGATCACGCCATGGACGTAAGCAGAGCGCATGACCGGCTTGGTGGTGATGCGATTGAAGGCAAAACCCTTGGGGCCCTTGCTTAGGCTGATACTTTCCAGGTCGCTGATATTGGTGTGCAGGTTGCTCAGTTGGCCGTCCGGCGTCAGTTCAAACTCAAGTTTCTGGCCATGTTTGAGCTGGGTGAATTGCTTGGCTTGCTTGTCGGTGGCCAGGACATCACTGACGGTAGCGGCAGGCAGCCCGACCTTTTCGAACAGAGTTGACAGTGTGTCGCCATTACTCACGATCACTTCTCGATGCTTAGGATCCCCGGTCGCAACTGCTGCGGGCTTCGTCTCGACGACTGCCTGAGTGTCTTCGGAATCGTTTTCAATCTGCGCGAACGGAGACTCGGCAGGGGTAATTGTGGCTTGTTGCGCATCGGAAGCGTCTTGTTCTTGTGTCAGTTGCTCAAGAGGGCTTTCCAGGTCGAGGCTTAGAGATGTTCGTTTTGCTTCTACGTCACTGGAAGGGAATACCAGGAGTGCCAGGCTGAGTAGGGCGGCGATACCACTTGCGGCGAGCAGGTGGGTCTTCGGGTAAAGCGGCGGCGCTTTAGACGGTTCAGTGGTCATAAGTATTTTGACTTTGAAGATGAAATGGAAAAGATGAATGACATGATGAAGATGAAATAACTGTATAAAATATAACCAAATCATCTGTGGCGCAAGCTCGCGAACGGTGGGCTTGCTGAATGGTGTCCGTGCGCAGGGCAAAACTTGTAATTAGTCCCTGATCTTGTATGGTTGGTTCCCTTTTGAATCTGAGCCTTGCGGGTCTGTTATGAAGTCGGTTGAAGAGCAGCTAGCGCTGATAAAACGTGGTGCGGAAGAACTGTTGGTCGAAGCGGAGCTGGTCGAAAAGCTCAAGCGTGGTCAGCCCCTGCGTATTAAGGCCGGCTTTGACCCAACCGCGCCGGATCTGCACCTTGGTCATACCGTACTTATTAATAAATTGCGTCAGTTCCAGGAGTTGGGTCATCAAGTCATCTTTCTTATCGGCGATTTCACCGGGATGATCGGCGACCCAAGCGGCAAGAGCGCAACGCGTCCGCCGCTGACCCGCGAGCAGGTTCTCGACAATGCTGAGACCTACAAGACCCAGGTATTCAAAATCCTTGATCCGGCCAAAACCGAGGTGGCGTTCAACTCCTCCTGGATGGACCAGATGGGGCCGGCGGATTTCATTCGCCTGACCTCGCAATACACCGTTGCGCGCATGCTTGAGCGTGATGACTTCGACAAGCGCTACTCCACCAATCAGCCGATCGCGATCCATGAGTTTCTTTACCCGTTGGTCCAGGGGTATGACTCGGTGGCTTTGCGCGCGGATGTTGAGCTTGGCGGGACAGATCAGAAGTTCAACCTGCTGATGGGGCGTGAGCTGCAGCGTGCATATGGGCAGGAAGCTCAGTGCATTTTGACCATGCCGCTGCTGGAGGGGTTGGACGGCGTCAAGAAGATGTCCAAGTCCCTGGGTAATTATGTGGGTATTCAGGAAGCGCCGGGTGTGATGTACGGCAAGCTGGTCTCCATTCCGGATTCATTGATGTGGCGCTACTTCGAATTGCTGAGCTTTCGCTCGATGGATGAGATTGACGCGTTACGTGTTGATGTAGAGGCGGGTGCGAATCCGCGTGATGTGAAGATCAAGCTGGCCGAAGAGATCGTGGCGCGCTTTCATGGTGAAGAGGCTGCGGCCAATGCTCACCGTGCGGCGGGTAACCGTATGAAGGATGGCGAGTTGCCGGACGATCTGCCGGAGATCGAGCTGACTGCGGCAGAGGCAATGCCGATCGCAGCCGTCCTTAATAAGGCAGGTCTGGTGAAGAACTCGGCGGTGGCTCGTGATCTTCTCGGCTCGGGCGGTGTGCGTATAGATGGTGAAGTGGTTGATCGCACCTTTATGTACGAGCTGGGCGCTACGCACGTTTGTCAGGCGGGGAAGAAGGCATTTGCGCGTATTTCGCTCAAATCCGAATAAGTCTCCAATTAAGGCTTGACGGCAGATTCTGGAAGTCTATAATTCGCCCCACTTCCGGCGCAGTCGAAACGGAAAACTCTTTGGTAAACAATAAGTTAAGTAGGTTTCGGCAGCAGGTCGCTTCAGTTCATCGAAGCCAAAAGGAAGTTGAAAAAGAGGTGTTGACAGCAGCGTGTAACGCTGTAGAATTCGCCTCCCGCTTACGAGAGATCGCAAGCGCAAGTGGTTGAAGTTGTTGAAGAATTCTTCGAAAACTTCTGGAAATAACCGCTTGACAGCAA
>NZ_JASLAW010000045.1 GCF_030147005.1 Pseudomonas sp. | reverse complement strand
AATTTCTGAATGGTTGACCGGAACCAAAGCGCTTTCTAGAATCGCCCGACATTTTTGCCCGGAACTTACTTCCAGCCAATGTCGTCATCTATTCGTAAATCCATTTCTTCAGACGCATTGACCCGCCTGGCTCAAGCCGTGGCGGTGGCTGTCTCCGCAACTCTGGCGGGCTGCCAATCGACCCATTACGCTGCACAATCCACCGTGCAACCCAAACCCAATCTTGCCGCCAAGATCAAGCAAAAACCTATTTGGCTCTCA
This sequence comes from Pseudomonas sp., assembly GCF_030147005.1. Lineage (GTDB taxonomy): Bacteria > Pseudomonadota > Gammaproteobacteria > Pseudomonadales > Pseudomonadaceae > Aquipseudomonas. The sequence continues at coordinate 9,332 of NZ_JASLAW010000045.1, read as the reverse complement.
GAGAAGCCCAGCCCCGTAGCGCCCCAGGATGTCTGGGAACGCATGCGTCGGGGCTTTCAATTGCAGGACGGCGTCGGCGTCAACCCGCGCATCGAGCAACAGCGCCTGTGGTTCGCCAGCAACCCGTCCTTCCTGGAGAACGCCGGGGAACGCGGCAGCCTCTACATTCATTACATCGTCGAGCGCCTTGAAGAACGCAACATGCCCCTGGAGCTGGCGCTGCTGCCAGTGATTGAAAGTGCCTACAACCCAATGGCCTATTCGCGCAGCGATGCGGTCGGCTTGTGGCAGTTCATTCCCTCCACCGGGCGCTACTTCAACCTGCGCCAGACCCGCGCCTACGATGGCCGCCGCGACATCACCGCCTCCACCACCGCCGCCCTGGACTATCTGACCCGTCTGCATGACATGTTCAACGGCGACTGGTTGCTGGCCCTGGCGGCCTACAATGCAGGTGAAGGTACGGTCAGCCGGGCCATCGAACGCAACGAAAAACTCGGCCTGCCGACCGATTACTGGAACCTGCCCCTGCCCCAGGAAACCAAGGACTACGTGCCCAAATTCCTGGCGCTGTCCCAGGTGGTGCTGGCCCCCGAGGCCTACGGCGTCAACCTGAACCCGATCGCCAACACGCCGTATTTCGAAGTGGTTGAAGTCAAGCAAAGCATGGACCTGTCCCGTGTCGCTGCGCTGGCGGAAATCGATGAAGACGAGCTGTTCCAGCTCAACCCGGCCCTGAAACAACGCACCACCCTGGACGGCCCCCAGCATTTGCTGGTGCCGACATCCAAGGCGCAACTGCTCACCAGCACCCTTTCGACGATGAAGCCGGAAGAATTGCTGAGCATGCGCCCGAAAAGGCCGGTGTTCGACGAAGTCGAGACCCAGGCGGTGGCTGGGCGTACGCGCAGTTATAAGGTGCGCACTGGCGACAACCTCACGTTGATTGCCAAGGCCAACAAGGTCGATGTGCATGACTTGCAGCGCTGGAACAAGCTCAACGGCCAGGCGCTAAAGGTCGGCCAGACCCTGGTGATGCAAGACACGCGTAAAGCAGCCGCGAAAAAGCCGGTGCAATACAAGGTCAAGAAAGGCGACTCGCTTTACATGGTCGCCAAGCGCTTCAACGTCGAGATGCAACACCTCAAGCGTTGGAACCCACGTACCGGCCAGGCATTGAAGCCTGGGCAGATGCTGGTGGTTTCCGGGCCGCGCTGAGGCCTCTGCAACGCTGGGGAGCTGATGTGGGAGCGGGCTTGCTCGCGAATGCGGTGCGTCAGTCAACAGGGATGTTGATGCGCCACCCTGATCGCGAACAAGCCCGCTCCCCCATTGGTTTTGCCGCCGTCTTCAAGATGCTTTTTCCATCCGGAACAAGCTGTTACTGTACCGATCATAAAGCCCAAGCCGCCCGGATCGGATCTCTGACTTGAAGCGTCCCCTCCTTCTACTAATAAGTCTGGCCTTGAGCTTTGCCGCGAACGCGACGATTACCGAGAGCCACGGTTACGCGCAGTTCGGCACGCTCAAGTACCCGGCCAAATTCACCCATTACGATTGGGTAAACCCGGCAGCGCCGAAAGGCGGGACACTGCGGGTGATGGCCTTTGGCACGTTCGACACCCTCAACCCCTATACCTTCAAGGGCACCAGCCCGGTGGCCACGGGCAACTTCCTGCAGTACGGCGTCAATGAGCTGAACGAACCGCTGATGGTCGGCACCGGCCAGTACGCCCCTTCCGGCGATGAGCCGACCTCCAGCTACGGCTTGATTGCGCAATCGGTGGAATACAGCGAGGACCGCAGCTGGGTCGTCTTCAACCTGCGCCACGAGGCGCGCTTTCACGACGGCACACCGATTACCGCCAATGACGTGGCGTTTTCCTATCGAACCCTGCTGACCGAAGGCCACCCGCAGTACCGCACCAACCTGCAGGAAGTGGCGCGGGTCGATATCCTCAATCGCCATCGCATTCGTTTTGTATTCAAGCGCGCCGGCAACCCGCTGCTGATCCTGCGTCTGGGCGAGCTGCCCGTGCTGCCCCAGCATTACTGGAAGCACCGCGATTTCAAAGCCACCACGTTCGAACCGCCATTGGGCAGCGGGCCTTACCGCATCAGCAAGGTTACCCCTGGCCGCCAATTGGTGTTCGAACGGGTCAAGGATTACTGGGGCAAGGCCCTGCCGGTCAACCAGGGTTTGTATAACTACAACAAGGTCGAGGTGGAGTTTTACCGCGACAGCGACGTCGCCTTCGAAGCCTTCAAGGCGGGCGAATTCGACATTTATATCGAGCACCAGGCCAAGAACTGGGTCACCGGCTACAACTTCCCGGCGGTGAACCGAGGCGAGGTCATCAAGGCGCAGATCGCCCACCGGATTCCCACCCAGAGCCAGGGCCTGTTTATGAACACCCGGCGACCGGCCTTCAGCCAGACCAAGGTGCGCGAAGCCCTGGGGCTGATGTTCGACTTCGAATGGACCAACCGCACCTTGTTCAGCGGTGCCTACAAGCGCACCTTGAGTTACTACCCCAACAGCGAGTTCTCGGCCACCGGCGTTCCGGTCGGTCACGAATGGTTGATGCTCTCGCCCTACCGCGAGCAACTGCCGGCCAATCTGCTCACCCAAGCCTTCAGCCTGCCGCAAACTGACGGGCGCGGCATTCCCCGCGAAACCCTGCGCCGCGCCCTGGCCCTGCTCGGTGAGGCCGGCTGGAAGCTGTCCGGGCAACGCCTGCTGAACAAAGACGGGCAACCGCTGCGCCTGGAAATCCTGCTGGTCAACCCGAACCTGGAGCGCATCCTGCAGCCCTATGTCGAGAACCTGATCAGTATCGGCATCGACGCGCGCCTGCGCACCGTGGACCGCGCACAGTACAAACAGCGCCTCGATCAGTTCGACTTCGACATGGTCCTGGTCACCCTCAACCAGACCCTGAGCCCAGGGCTGGAACAGTGGCAGTACTTCCATTCCAGCCAGGCCACGATCAAGGGCAGCAAGAATTACGCAGGCATCGCCAACCCCGTGGTCGATCACCTGCTGGAACAACTGCTCGCGGCACAGACCCGCGAAGAACAACTGGCCGCCGGCCGCGCCCTGGACCGGGTGTTGCTCTGGCAGCACTACAGCATTCCCAATTGGTACCTCAACTATCATCGCCTGGCGTACCGCAACCGGTTCGCCTTTGTCACCACGCCGCCCTACAGCCTGGGCCTGAGCGCATGGTGGCTGAAAGCTTCGGAGAAAGCCCAATGATGTCTCTGCGCAGTACTTTACTCGCCGGCCTGTTGCTGTGCGGCGCGGCCCAGGCCGCCCCGCAACATGCGCTGACGCTCTATAACGAGCCGCCCAAGTACCCCGCCGACTTCAAGCATTTTGACTACGTGAACCCCGATGCCCCCAAAGGCGGCACCTTCCGCGAATCGTCCATGGGCGGCTTCGACAGTCTTAATCCCTACATCAGCAAAGGCGTGCCTGCGGACAATCTGCCGTTGATCTACGACACGCTGGCCATGCAGAGCCTGGACGAGCCGATTACCGAATACGGCCTGGTGGCCGGCAAGATCGAAAAGGCCGCGGACAACAGTTGGGTGCGTTTCTACCTGCGCCCCGAGGCGCGTTTCCACGATGGCCACCCGATCCGCGCCGAAGACGTGGTGTTCACCTTCCAGACCCTGATCAAGGACGGCACCCCGCTCTATCGCACCTACTACGCCGACGTTGACGAAGTGATCGCCGAAGACCCACTGCGGGTGCTGTTCAAATTCAAGCGCACCAACAACCGCGAGCTGCCACTGATTCTCGGGCAATTGCCGGTACTGCCCAAGCATTGGTGGGCAAGCCGCGACTTTTCCAAAGGCAATCTGGAAATACCGCTGGGCAGTGGCCCGTACAAGGTGGCGGAGGTCAAGGCCGGGCGCATGGTCCGCTACGAGCGGGTCAAGGATTACTGGGCCAAGGACCTGCCGGTGACCAAGGGTTTCTACAATTTCGATAACCGCATCACCGATTATTACCGCGACAGCACCGTGTCCCTGGAAGCCTTGAAGGCCGGGCAGTTCGACTATTGGCTGGAGTTCAGCGCGAAAAACTGGGCCAACGCCTATAACATCCCGGCAGTGGCCCAGGGCCGCTTGATCAAGGAAGAAATCCCCAACGGCAACCCCACCGGCATGCAGGGTTTCGTGTTCAACACACGCAAACCGATGTTCCAGGATGTCCGGGTGCGTAAGGCCATCAGCCTGTTGCTGGATTTCGAATGGAGCAACAAACAGTTATTCAATGGCGCCTACACTCGCACTCGCAGTTACTTCGAGAACTCGGAAATGGCCGCCACCGGCTTGCCCGGCCCGGATGAACTGGCCATTCTCGAACCGTTGCGTGACAAGGTCCCCGCCGACGTCTTCACCCAGGCCTTCGAGCCGTCCAAAACCGACGGCAGCGGCATGATCCGCGCGCAGCAGCGCGAGGCTTATCAATTGCTGCAGGAAGCCGGCTGGAAGATTGTCGACGACAAAATGGTCGACACCACCGGCAAACCGGTGACCATCGAATTCCTGCTGGCCCAGACCGAGTTCGAACGCATTCTGTTGCCGTTCAAGCGCAACCTCGCCGACCTGGGTATCGACCTGGTGATTCGCCGGGTCGACGTGTCGCAGTTCGTCAACCGCCTGCGCTCGCGGGATTTCGACATGCTGGTGGGCAGCTTTCCGCAATCCACTTCACCGGGTAACGAGCAGCGTGAGTTCTGGAAATCGTCCAGCGCCGACAAGCCGGGCAGCCGCAACTACATGGGCCTCAAGGACCCCGCAGTCGACCAACTGGTCGAGCAACTGATCGACGCCGACTCGCGTAAAAGCCTGATCGCCCACGCCAGGGCGCTGGACCGCGTGCTGCAATTTGGTTACTACGTGATCCCCAACTGGCACATCAAGACGTTTCGAGTGGCGTATTGGGATCACCTCGGCCACCCGAGCGTCTCGCCGCGCTATGACGTAGGCACCGCCACCTGGTGGGCCAAACCCGACGTTAAACCGGCAGTTCCCCTGGACACCACGCAAAGCGCCGAAGCGGCGAGCGGAGGCGATTGAATGCTGGCCTATATTGTTCGTCGCCTGTTGCTGATCATCCCGACGCTGTTCGGCATCCTGCTGATCAACTTCGTGATCATCCAGGCTGCCCCCGGCGGGCCGGTGGAGCAGATGATCGCCAAGCTCGAAGGCTTTGAAGGCGCTACCAGCCGCATCGCCGGTGGCGGTGCCGAAGTCTCGGTGGCCGGTTCCAGCTATCGCGGCGCCCAGGGGCTGGACCCGGCGCTGATCAAGGAAATCGAGACGATGTACGGCTTCGATAAATCGGCGCCGGAACGCCTGTGGATCATGGTCAAGAACTATGCGCGGCTGGATTTCGGCGACAGTTTTTTCCGTGATGCCAAAGTCATCGACCTGATCAAGGAAAAGATGCCGGTGTCCATATCCCTCGGGTTATGGAGCACCCTGATCATGTACCTGGTGTCGATCCCCCTGGGTATCGCCAAGGCCACGCGCCATGGCAGCCATTTCGATGTCTGGACCAGCTCGGCGATCATCGTCGGTTATGCGATCCCGGCGTTTCTGTTCGCCATCCTGTTGATTGTGGTGTTTGCAGGCGGCAGTTACCTGGACTGGTTCCCCTTGCGCGGGCTCACGTCCAACAACTTCGACGAATTGAGCTGGGGCGGCAAGGTCCTCGATTACTTCTGGCACCTGGCCCTGCCCGTTACCGCCCTGGTGATCGGCAACTTCGCCACCATGACCCTGCTGACCAAGAACAGTTTTCTCGACGAGATCAACAAACAGTACGTGGTCACCGCCAAGGCCAAGGGCCTGACCAACCACCGCGTGCTCTACGGCCATGTGTTCCGCAACGCGATGCTGCTGGTGATCGCCGGTTTCCCCTCGGCCTTCATCGGCATCTTCTTTACCGGTTCCCTGCTGGTTGAAGTGATTTTCTCCCTCGACGGCCTCGGCCTGATGAGCTTTGAAGCGGCGATCAACCGCGACTATCCGGTGGTGTTCGGTACGCTGTTCATCTTCACCCTGCTGGGGCTGATCGTAAAACTGATCGGCGACCTCACCTACACCCTGGTCGATCCGCGTATCGACTTCGCCAGCCGGGAGCATTGAGATGAACCTGTCCCCCCTCAATCGGCGCCGGTTCGAGCGGTTCAAGGCGAACAAGCGTGGCTGGTGGTCGCTGTGGCTGTTCCTGATTCTGTTCGTGCTGAGCCTGGGTGCCGAGTTGATCGCCAACGACAAGCCGTTGGCGGTGCACTTCGACGGCGACTGGTATTTCCCGGCGCTCAAGCGCTACCCGGAAACCACCTTCGGCGGCGAGTTCCCCCTGGAAGCGAACTACAAGAGCCCGTATATCCAGGAACTGCTCAAGGCCAAGGATGCCTGGACCTTGTGGGCACCGATCCCGTTCAGCTACCAGAGCATCAATTACGACCTGAAAGTGCCGGCCCCCGCGCCGCCGTCCAGGGTCAACCTGTTGGGCACCGACGACCAGGGCCGCGATGTGCTGGCGCGGGTCATCTATGGTTTTCGCGTGTCGGTGCTGTTTGCCCTGACGCTGACCGTGCTCAGCTCGATCATCGGCGTGATCGCAGGAGCCCTGCAGGGTTTCTACGGCGGCTGGGTGGACCTGGCCGGGCAACGCTTTTTGGAAATCTGGTCCGGATTGCCGGTGCTATACCTGCTGATCATTCTCGCCAGCTTTGTGCAGCCCAACTTCTGGTGGCTACTGGGGATCATGCTGCTGTTTTCGTGGATGAGCCTGGTGGACGTGGTGCGCGCCGAGTTCCTGCGCGGGCGCAACCTCGAATACGTGCGCGCGGCCCGTGCGCTGGGCATGCAGAACGGTGCAATCATGTTCCGTCATGTCCTGCCCAATGCGATGGTCTCGACCATGACGTTCATGCCGTTCATTCTCACCGGCGCCATCGGCACCTTGACCGCCCTGGACTTCCTTGGTTTCGGCCTGCCGGCCGGCTCGCCGTCCCTTGGTGAACTGGTGGCCCAGGGCAAATCCAACCTTCAGGCGCCGTGGCTGGGCATGAGTGCGTTTGCCGTGCTGGCGATCATGTTGAGCCTGCTGGTGTTTATCGGCGAGTCCGCTCGCGACGCCTTCGACCCGAGGAAATGAGATGAATCAGGACAATCTGATAGAAATCCGCGACCTCAGTGTCGAGTTCGTCACGGGCGAGCACCACCATCGAGTGGTCAATAACGTCAGCTTCGATATCAAGCGCGGCGAAACCCTGGCGCTGGTCGGCGAAAGCGGCTCCGGCAAATCGGTGACGGCCCACTCGATCCTGCGCCTGCTGCCCTACCCGTTGGCGCGGCACCCGTCCGGCAGCATCCACTATGCCGGGCACGACCTGCTGACGCTCAAGGAAAAGACCCTGCGGCATATTCGCGGCAACCGCATTGCGATGATCTTCCAGGAGCCGATGACCTCGCTGAACCCGCTGCACTCCATCGAAAAACAGATCAACGAAGTGCTCGGCCTGCACAAGGGCCTCACCGGCAAGGCCGCCACCCAGCGCACGCTGGAGCTGCTGGACCTGGTAGGCATTCCCGAGCCGCACAAACGCCTCAAGGCTCTGCCCCACGAACTTTCCGGAGGCCAGCGCCAGCGGGTGATGATCGCCATGGCGCTGGCCAACGAGCCGGAACTGCTGATCGCCGACGAACCGACCACGGCGCTCGACGTGACGGTGCAATTGAAGATCCTGGAGCTGCTCAAGGAATTGCAGGCGCGCCTGGGCATGGCGTTGTTGCTGATCAGCCACGACTTGAACCTGGTACGCCGGATCGCTCACCGTGTGTGCGTGATGCAACAAGGCTGCATCGTCGAACAGGCCGATTGCGAGACGCTGTTCCAGGCACCACAGCACGCTTACACCCAGGAATTGCTGGCGGCGGAACCCAGCGGCGGGCCGGCCACCAATGAAGTCGGGCCACCCCTGCTGGAGGTGGACGACCTGAAAGTCTGGTTCCCGATCAAGAAAGGCTTTTTGCGCAACACCGTCGATTACGTCAAAGCCGTGGACGGCATCAATTTCAGCCTGCCCCAAGGGCAAACCCTGGGTATCGTCGGTGAAAGCGGCTCGGGTAAATCCACATTGGGGCTGGCGATCCTGCGCTTGATTGGCAGCCAGGGCGGGATTCGCTTCGAAGGCCAGCAGCTTGACCGCCTCACTCAGCAACAGGTACGCCCGTTGCGCCGGGAAATGCAGGTGGTGTTCCAGGACCCATTCGGCAGCCTGAGCCCGCGCATGTGCGTCAGCGAGATCGTCGGCGAGGGGCTGCGCATCCACAAGATGGGCACGCCGGCCGAGCAGGAAGCGGCCATTATTGCCGCCCTCATGGAAGTCGGCCTGGACCCGGAATCACGGCATCGCTACCCCCATGAGTTTTCCGGCGGCCAGCGCCAGCGCATCGCCATCGCCCGCGCCCTGGTGCTCAAGCCGCGCCTGATCCTGCTGGACGAGCCGACGTCGGCGCTGGACCGTACCGTGCAACGCCAGGTGGTGGAATTGCTGCGTGGCTTGCAGGCCAAGTACAACCTGACCTACCTGTTCATCAGTCATGACTTGGCGGTGGTCAAGGCACTGAGTCACCAGTTGATGGTGGTCAAGCAGGGTCAGGTGGTGGAGCAAGGGGACGCCGGGGCGATTTTCGCCAACCCACAACACCCCTACACTCGGCAATTGCTGGAAGCGGCCTTTCTGGTACCCGCGTAACAGGAGCTATCGCCATGGCGTTGGACACTCGCGCTGACCCTTGCCGCTCGCCGCGCTTCTGGCGCGACGAGCGCTTGCCGTTCATCGAGGCGCGCACCATTGCCGACGGACGCAAAATCACCTACACCCGCCACGCCCATGAACATTTTTCCATCGGTGCAATCACGCGCGGACGCAGCTATTACCACTATGGCGCACAGACCTTTCAGATCAGCGCCGGCACCGTGGTGTTGATGAACCCCGGCGACGTGCATGCCTGCAACCCCATCGACAACGAGCATTGGTCCTACCATATGCTCTATCTCGACACACCCTGGCTGACTGACTTGCAGCATCAGTTGGGCTTCAGTACGGACCAGGGTTACCGCCCGTTCAATACACCCCATACGCGGGATACGTCGCTGTACGACGGCTTGCTCGCGTTGTACCGACTGTTGGTGGATGAGCAGGCCGAACTGCTTCAGAAACAGAGCGCGCTGGTGAGTTACTTCAGCGAGGTGCAGCAGCGCCTGAACCCTTCGGTCACGCCGCTGCGGGAGG